>PNBM01000286.1 GCA_003135995.1 Ignavibacteriota bacterium
GTACAAAATCCGTACGTTTTTTTGTTTTAACTTTTTTAAAAATCCGTTAAAATCTGTCACAATCTATGTCATCTGTGTGCCATTAATCTAAAACAAGTACAAATCCGAACATTTCCGAACAAAACCGGTACAAAATCGATACAAAAAAAATATTTTTTTTGTAACAGAATAATCAAATTCAATCACCTTAGTCAGTGAATCTTCTTTTTGTTCTTTAATTTTACGAATTTTAGTAATTTTATGAATTTTTAATTAATGCAATCATTTTAATCAACGATTTAAAACATGCCTATGATATTTGAATGACTTTATAAATTAGTATTATTAACATAATTTAACGGGAAGTATTTTAGTAAAAAAATTTAATTTTTACAGAAAAAATAGGAAGATTTAATGTCTCTTACAGATAAAGTTATAAAAAATACATATTTCTTCTTTATTTCCCAGTTGATTGGGTTTATTCTTCCCTTATTTCTTACTCCTTTCTTAGTCTCAAAAATTGGACAGATTCAATTCGGAATTTATGCACTCGTATTAGGATTTACAGGTACTTTCGGTCTTTTCGATTTGAGCCTTTCAAGCTCATTTATCAAATTTATTTCGGAACATTATAATAAAGGTGAGAAGGAAGAATTAAATAAAACCATAAACACAGGTCTGTTTTTTTATATTTTCACTTCCGTTATTGTTTGCAGTGTCGGATTTATTTTTGCGGATAAATTTATTTCACTGTTTAATATTTCACCCGAACTTGTAAATATGAGCGTCACGGCGCTAAGAATCAGCGTTATAGTATTTTTCATTTCAAGCTCGTTCGGAATATTCAATTCGATTTTAGCGAGTCTGCAAAAAATGTATTTGACAAGCATAGTAAGCATCATTACAAATTTGTTAATGTTCATAGTAACGATTCTGGTAGTAATGAAAGGTTACGGACTCATTGGAATAATGGTTGTGATTTTATTTGTTACCATCGTCAACAATATCATTTCTTTCATTTATGCTAAAAGGGAATTGCCTTACGTAAAAATATCGATAAGAAGTTTCAGCAAGTTGTCATTAAAAAAGATGCTGAAAATCGGTACGCAGATGCAGGTTTCGAAACTTGCTTCTTTTGCTTCGGAAAAATATGATGAGTTTCTTTTGGGTGCATTTTCCGTGATGAATAACGTGACGTTTTTTAATATGGCAAACAGGGTTGCAAGATTCGGGAGACTGTTCCCCATGCAATTATATCAGCAGGGAGCACCGGTTGCGGCAGAGCTTAATGCCAAAAACGAAAAAGAGAAGCTTGTAATTCTTCTCGGAGATGCTACGAAATATATATCTCTGATAACGGCACCGATTTTTATTTATATTTTTATTTTTTCGGATTTGATTATAAATTCCTGGTTAGGTCCGGGATTTGAAATTTCAATTAACATTTTAAGAATTCTTGCAATCGGTCAGTTCATAAATATGATTTTTTCCGCCCCGGGAAATTCGATTATTCCGAATATCGGTGTGCCCAAATATCAGATGTATGAAGGACTAATAGGACTTTTTCTGAATATTCCGTTAAGCTTTTTTCTTATTAAATATTACGGTATAATAGGAGCGGCTTACGGAAATACAATCTCGGTTGTAGTCTCATCGTTTTATCTGTTTTTCACTTCCATTAAATTTTTCGAACTTCACAGTTTTAAGTTTTTCGGAAAATATATTTTAAAGCCTATGCTTATAGCATTGGTGAGCTCGGCATTCCTGTATTTATTTTATTATATATCAAACGTAAATGTATATCACGTCATAGGCAGGGTGGGTTCTATAATTTACCTTGCATCGACCGGTTTACTTTTCGTTTTTATTTATTATGTTGCCGTGCTGAAATCCAATTATCTGAACGAAAGGGACAGGGTTGTAATTGCTAAAATCTTTTATAAATTCATTCCTATAAAATATTTTAATCTCGAATTTAAAGATAACAAGTGAATTGAAGACATCGATAATAATAGTAAATCATAACACAACAAAGGTCTTAATCGACTGCGTGAAATCTATTTTCAAATATGAGAATCCCGATGAATTTGATATTAAAATTATAGATAACGCTTCGAATGAAGATTGCTTGAATTTAATTAAAGAAACTTCTAATGAACATAAAAATATCAGTTCCATTTATTTTAAAGATTTGATGAGTTTTTCTTATGCGAATAACAGGGGAATTGAAGATTCAAAAGGTGAATTTATAATCATTATGAATCCTGATATAATTTTTGAATCTCCTTTGATTGATAAACTGATTACAATTGTGAAGTCCGGTAATAATATAGGGGCAGTTGCGCCCGCTCTGGTCGGCACCGATGGAAAATTGCAGCAATTCTATTACCAGAGATACCCGTCGATAAAACAATTTATTTTTTTCCATTCGATTATCCTGCGGTTGTTCTATAAAAAATCATTTTTCATAAACAGGTACTGGATTGATGAAAGAATAAATTTGCAGTATAAAAAGCAATTTTTTGTAAATCATATCCCGGGAGCATTTTTTGTTATACCGCGAAAAATACTTGATGATGTAGGATTAATGGATGAAAACTTTAAACTTTTCTTTGAAGATACTGACATAAGTTACAGGATTAACAAAAAATATAAACTTATTGTAGATACAAGCTTACAGGTTAAACATCTCGGAGGAACGAGCTTTAAAGAAATGCAGTGGTGGGTTTACGGGAGGTTTAATGTAAGTATGATTTATTTTGTAAAAAAACATTACAGTAAATTAAATTACCTTACTTTAAAATATTTAGCGATTTATAATGCTTATTGCATGTTGTTTATCGAGAATATTCTTAAATTAACAGGCAAGAAAGATGAATTCAGAATTAAAAAATATAAAAATTTTTTAAAATTAGTAAAAGAAGTATAATTGATAACGATAATTATTCCAAATTATAACGGTGAAGAACATCTCAGAACCTGTATTCAGTCTATCCTGATTCAATCTTACAAAGATTATAAAGTAATTCTCGTCGATAACGGCTCNNGCAATAATTATCAAAATGAATTACAATGCCGGATTTGCAAAAGCAGTAAATGAAGGCATAAAATATTCGCTGGAAAAATTAGATTCCGAATATATTCTTTTACTGAATAACGATATTGAACTCGATTCGAAATTTCTTGAATGCGGTATAAACGTTTTTAAAAATATCCCGGATGCATCTTTTGCCGCCACGAAAATGCTGAATTATTTCGAGAGAGATATAATAGACGATTGTGGTGACACGATTAAATTTAAAGGCGGCTCACCCGTTGCAAGAGGGCACGGAGAAAAAGATACAGGTCAATACGACAAACAAGATTACGTCTTTGGTGTTTGTGCAGGAGCAGGGTTTTATAAAAAAGAAATTTTTGAAAAAGCCGGATTAATGGATGAAAAATTTATAGCTTATTATGAAGATTTTGATTTTAGTTTCAGGGCAGAATTATTCGGATTTAAAGCTGTTTATGAACCCGAAGCAATCTGCTATCATAAGCGTGGTGCAACATCTTCTTTTTTTCACAGGGGCTACCAGACCGAAATGTGCGAAAGAAATTTGGTTTATTTAAGATTCAAAAATTATCCCATTGCTCAATATTTATTATACCAGCCTCTTTTCTTTTTTTCAAGAGCAAGAAGAATTATATTTTTCTGGAGAGATTATTCTTTCAGTGTTTTCTACAGTGCCTTAAAAGGCTATTTGAAAGGGATTTTTACGGTGCTTGCTTATTTACCCGAAAGAAGGAGAATACAAAAATCCAAAACAGCTCACATCGAAGAATTAAAAAAATTATTTGTAAAATAAGTATAAACAATTGGTATCCATAATAATCATAAATTATAACGGTAAAGAATTTCTGGCAGATTGTCTGAAATCTGTTATGAATCAAAGTTATAATGATTTTGAAATTATATTTGTGGATAATGGTTCTTCTGATAACAGCTTAGAATTCGTAAACAATAATTTTAACGATGAAAAAATAAAGATTATTAAAAGCGACGAAAATCTTGGATTTGCGGGCGGAAACAACTTAGGATTTAAGTATGCTTCGGGTGAATATATTGTGTTACTGAATAATGATACCATTGTGGAGCATGACTGGCTGAAGTATTTAATCGAAGCAATGGAATCGGAAAATAACATCGGAATTGTTCAGTCACTTGTATTGACAGAGGGAATTCCGGATAAATATTATAAGATGAACGGAACAATAAATCTTCTTGGTCACAATATAATGGAGATTTTTAAAATAGGTGAAAACGGAATAGGGGAAATTCTTGTGGCGACAGGTTGTTCAATGATGATAAAAAAAAGTATAGCCGATAAATTCGGAGAACTTTTTTTGAATGAATATTTTGCATATTCCGAAGATGCGTTCTTAAGTTTAAGAGTAAAATACCTGAGATTGAAAATACTGCACACATCAAAATCGATTGTGCATCATAAAGGTAATGCAACATTTAAAAAACAAAAGCAGTCTAAACTCTATTTCTATCAGGAGAGGAACAGGCTATTAAATTTTTTATTATTTTTCAATTGGTTATTCATATTGAAATATTTATTCTATTTAAAATATAATTTCTGGCTGAAATTATTTGCATCTATTTTTGTAAAAAAATATTCTCTGAGAGGGTTGTTAAAAGCATATTGTTGGATTTTATTCAACTCTAAATGGATTTGTAAAACAAGAAGAAAATTAAAAGTAAATTTTATAACTGAACAGGATTACGTATTGGGATATGTAACTTCTAAGTTATTTAACGGAGATAATACTTTCGAAAGAATAGNNTGTTAAATGTTAAATTAAGAGCATTACACGAAGGTCGCAAAGAGAAAACGAAGAAAAATGTTTTTAACGTTAAGAACATAGAACATAATTTATTAATGAATAAAAGAGGGAGATAGATTTAGTGGTTTCGATAATAATTATTAATTACAAACAAAAGACACTTTTACGTGATTGCATAAAATCAATTTTTGATGTAATTAAGTCTTATCCTTACGAAATAATTATAATTAATAATTCACCCGAAGAAAATCTCGACTCATTAAAGCTTGAATACCCGTCTGTAAAATTAATAAACAGCGAAAATAAAGGATTCGCTTCAGCGAATAATATCGGGGCAAAGAATTCGTCAGGCGAATATTTATTTTTTTTAAACGCGGATACAATTATTAAAACCGATTTTCTATTGAATTTTATAAATTCATTTAAAGAAATAGAATTCGGAGTTGCAGGATTAAAACTATATAACACGGACAATACATTCCAGCTTTCATTCTGGAAGGAAAATACATTTTTCGATGAGTTAGATAATAAAAGAGACGAAAAAGATTTTAAAAAAAGGAACATTAATTTTATTAATGAAATTGAATATCAAAACAGTGAAATATGCGAAGTGGAATGGGTAAGCGGTGCGGCAATGATTATCCAAAAAAATGTGTTCCGGAATGTTGATGGTTTCGACGAGCGATTTTTTCTTTTTTACGAAGATGCTGATTTATGCAAAAGATTATTGAGCAAAGGATTGAAAATATATTTTTATCCTTTCTGCAAGATAATTCATCTGAAAGGTGAAAATGCGAATAAGGAATTTGCAAATAAAACTTATTATTATTCAAAAAAATCACAGTTGCTATATTATAAATTACACAATTCTTTTTTTCAGAGATTATTATTGAGAATATATCTTATATTAAGATTTGCATTATTAAGTATACTGACCTTTAAGAAAATTAATTTTGATATTTTAAAATTAACTTTGGGGGTAAAAAATGATTAATGTACTTGAATTGATTGACGGAGGTTTTTTAGGCGGCGGACAAACCCATATTTTATCCGTCAGGAAAAATATCGATACTTCTTTATTTAAAGCCATAATAGCGGCATCTCCATACGGTAAATTCAAAGAGGTAGCGGAAAGCAAGGGTTACGAATTTAAAGAAATAAAATTACCCAAATTATTCCGTACTAAATTTCTGAACAGGCTCGATGAGATTGTAAAAATCAATAATATACAAATAATTCATTCTCACGGAGGCGTAGCGGGAATGTATGCAAGATTTTATAAAAAAAGATTCGGAAATGTGAAAACAGTTCACACACTCCACGGCATACATTATATAAACTCAAAAAATATTTTCAGAAATTATATTTCTAAGGCAATTGAACAATACCTTGTTCCCTTTACGGATGCATTTATTTGTGTTTCGGATTCGGATAAAAAATTAGCTCTTGCTCATAAGCTTGTGAAAGAAGAAAATACCTATGTTATAAAAAACGGGATAGACGTTGCCCATTTCATCCCGCTCGGAAAATCAGAGAGTATGCTGAATAAGCTTGGAATTTCGAAAGAGAATATTGTGATTGGGAATATATCCAGGTTCGATTTTCAAAAAAATCAAAGAATGATTTTGAAAATTGCAAAAGAAATTATCAGCAAATACGATAAAGTAAAATTCCTGTTTGTGGGCGATGGTAAATATATGAAAGAATGTATGTTTATGGCAAAAGAATATGGTTTTATTGAAAATGTTATTTTCACTGGTGAAATAAAAGAAGTTGAACGATATTATCCTTTAATAGATTTATTTGTATTTCCCTCTTTATGGGAAGGCTTATCGATTACTTTAATAGAAGCGATGTCATGCGGAAAATTCATAATAGCGAGCGATATTCCGCAAAATAAAGAATTAATAAAAGACGGAGCGAACGGAATTCTTTTTAAAACAAATGATGAAAAGGATTTGATGGTTAAAATTATGCGGGCTATCGGGGATGAAGAATTACGTTCGGAACTTGCAATGCAGGCTTTGAAAGATTCCCGCAATTTCAAGGAGGACAACATGACACGGGAAATTGAAAAAATTTATAGTAACTTAATTAATTTAAGTTAAGTATTTTTGTAGTATATGAGAAGGTACGGAATATTCGGAGGAACATTTAATCCACCACACATAGGACATTCTATTTTTGCCGAAAATGTCAGGGAACAACTTNNATTTATACCTTCCGGAAACCCGCCGTTAAAAAAGGGAATAGAGATTATTGATGCAAAGCACAGACTTCGTATGGCAGAAATAGCTTTTGAAAAAGATGAAAATTTCGAAGTCAGTAATATCGAGATTAAAAACACTTCCGAAAAATCATATACAATAAATACATTAATAAAATTAAAGGAATTATATCAAGCTGATTCTGTAAAGTTATTCCTTATACTCGGTATCGATAATTTAATTTCATTTCCGGAATGGAAAGAGCCCGAAAAGCTTTTTTCTTTATCAGAAGTCATAATAATTAATCGCCCGGGATATTTTATAAAAGATGCCGACACGAAGTATACAAAAAAGGTAAAATTTATAAATGTGCCGAATCTCGATATTTCATCATCTATGATACGTGATTATATTGCACATAAAAAATCTATTAAATATCTTGTCTTACCGGAAGTCGAGAAATATATAAAAGATAACAATTTATATTTAACATAAATAAATTAAAATTTTTTTAAACAAACATTTAAAAATATGGACTTAGAAAATAATAACAATCAAGAACAAATTCCTGAAGAACAAGAAGAACAGGAAGAGCTGAGTAAAATTGAAGCAATAACCGGAATTTTCACAGAGCCGGGAAACACGTTTGAATCAATTAATAAAGTATCAAAAAATTATTGGTTATTACCTATGATAATAACAATAGTGCTCGGTTTAATCACTTCGTTTCTATTTTTCTCAGACAGTGAGATTGCAGAAAAGGTAATGGATAAGCAAACAAAAAAAGCAAGAGAAAAAATGGAAGAAAATGTTAAGAGCGGGAAAATGTCGCAGGAACAGGCAAATGATGCACTCGAAAAAACAGAAAAATTTATGAACCCCAACAGCTTATTCTTTAAATTAATAGGTTATATCGGAAGTGCAATCGGTAACATTGTTTTACTTTTCATTTTGAGTCTTATATATTTAATATTTCTTAAAATAATGAAAGCTCAGTTTACTTATTTGAATTTGCTGAATGTCATCGGGCTGGCAATGGTTATTTCCGGAATCGGGGGATTATTGAATATCGTGTTATCCATTTTAACGGGGGATCTTTCTACACTGAGCCTTGGCCTGATATTAAAAGCATCGAGCGTGGGTGAAGAATTTCACGGGTTCCTGAATAAAATAGATATTATTTCGATTTGGTTTTATATAATAATTTCGATTGGTCTTGTGAAGATTGGAAAAATAAAACCAGCTGTTTCTTATGTTACAGTTTTTAGTATATGGATTATAATTTATCTTGGCTTAACTGTTTTTTTATTCGGTAATTATTAATCGAATCGGGAAATCCCGGTTAAAATATAATCATTATTATCATTTCTTAATTTGCACTGTGAAAAGCAGTGCATTTTTTTTATGTTTAGAAATTAATTTCGGGGAAAAGTTATTTTGAAATTATTTATTCACAACGGGTTTTGCGATTCGGATTGAACGAACGAGGGCTTCGATGTAATTTTTATAATCGTTGAAAAATTCTTCCTTTACCTGGGCGTCAACAAACAGTTTATCTGTTTTAGTAAAAATATAAAACCTGTAATAAGTGTTCTTTGCCTGGGTTAAAGGTTCTTTCACATAAGCTGTTGAAGTTGTATCATCCATTTTAAATTCTGTATTAAAGCCTTCTTTTGTAAATTCTTTTCCTTCTTTATCGAGATGAATGAACAAATTAAGTGTACCTTCCTTTTTTGCAGTCGTATCTGTAATAAGCACACCTTCGAATTCAGTCTGGTTAATATTTATCATCCGGCTATCGATAATCTTCCAGTTTTTTGGAATTGCAGGAATTATCAGTCCCACATCGTTTTGAGTGAATTCTTTTCGTAATGAATCCGGAATTGTAAAAGCAGTGAATTTGGAAGTATCTATTCCTTTATTCTTTGTAATATTGGCATTTCTCAGTGAATCGAGTTCTTTATCAATTTTATTAGTTTGCGAAGTTGTATCAGTTTTATTTTGTTCGGGACCTATAATGCGAGGCGGTCTTTTTATTTTTTTCTGAACTAAAGGCGGAACAACATTCTTTGTATCCTGCGTTCCGTCATCCTCAACTTTTGGCTTTTCTTCTTCGGGTGGTTTTAGAGGGTCTTCCACGTGCTGCTGAATATTTTGATTTTCAGGAAGATCCTGCATAACGATTAATCTTTGCGTCTCGACAACGTCACCGTTATCGGTTTTCTTAGATGCAATTGAATAAAAAGTAAGCGCCCAGATAAAATAAATTATTAAAGCACTTATAAAACCGCGGGTAAGATTTTTTCGGACAAAAGCACGATTCACTGCCCATGGATTTTTTAGACCGGTTCTTTCATCAAATATTTCCTGTGGTGTTTTAGAGACAAATTCATCATTCTTCTTTGGTCCGAACGTTTGAATTAAATTTGCAACTAACGGATTCGGAGTAAGCAAGGGAGCTTTATTCGTCTCCGGATTTACGGCTTTTGTATCTGCCGCCGGAGATATTTTAATTTCAGGACCGGACCCGCTTATAGAAACTATGATTTCGATTTCACGTTTTTGTCCGTCTTCTTTCGGGTGAATAATAATTTTATTTAATTGCTTTTCTCCCGTTGTTCCGGAAAGAGCTGATTTTTCCTTTACCGAACAATCCACACTGACGGCTTTTTCAGTAGTGACCTTTACCTTCAATAAATTTTCATCGATGAGACTTATCTGGTAATTACTTTCTTTCGTAATTGCGGCACTTTCTTCCGTTTGTATAATTTCGGCAGTTTCTGTTTCCTTAATTTTATCAGAGCTAATATCTGTTACAGAATTTTCCGAAGTTATTTCCGGTTCTTTCTTTTCTTCTGCAGGGGAGATTTCGGTTTCGGAAGTTTCTTTATCGTCCGAGGAAATATTAACGGAGTTATTTTCATCCGCTACAACCGGTTTTTCATTTTCATCGGGAACAGGATTTTCATCCTTCTCATCTTTTTTATTTTCAGTAATATCTTTTTCTTCCGGTTTAATTTCTTCAGCAGGGCTTTCATTACTTTCCGCAGAAGGAGATTCTTTTTCTTCTAAAGATTTCTCCTCTTCAGAAGTGTTTCCTGACTGAGGTTTTTCCTGAATATTATCAGGACTACCGGAAGATGCGGATTCCTTTTTTTCTTCTGAATTTTGTTCTTTTAAAGAATCCTTCTTTCGCACATATTTTCGCGGTTTTTTCTCTTTATTTTCTTCTTCCGTATCTATTGGATTTTTCTCCATTTAATATTTTTTATACAAGTAATCAATTTAATCAACTTAGTAATAACATAAAATTCAAAACTTTATATACAAACAGATAATAAAATTAATGAGGTTCGAATTATGCTTTAAATATGATTATTTCAACTTTTATTGAAATACATAGTAATAATCTGACTCCTTATTCTTTAACTACAAATGTTTTGAATTTGTTCTGTATTTTTCAAAATAAATTTCAAATAGCGGTAATATATGACTTTAAATAAATTTCAGATTTTATTGCATTGATTAAAAGAATGCAGTAACCTGCGCTCTTCCTGTATGAATGACCTGTCCGCCGCCTTCCATTCTGCCGTCATAATTGACAGATGCCTGAATATTTTTGCTGATGCTGTAATCGAGTATTGTTCTCAGATAATAGCTTTTACCTGCCAGTCGCCCATTAGTAAGTTCATAAGGAAAATTAGTAATTTCGGTATTCATCAGAATTTCATCTCTCTCAAATTCTACACGCACACGTCCGACTGAAGCAAAAGAATAAATAAAACGAAATATCTGCTGATTGATATCTGCGCGATTACTTACAGCCGGGTAATAATCTGTCGCACTTGTATAATTTAACTGCAGCCCGCTTTCAATTTGCTGAACAGGCCTGTATGTAAAATCAGAATTGAACGAATTTGAAAGTATATTTCGGTTCCTGATAGAATTAACAGGTGCGATATTTCTGTCAGTTTTGTTAATATATTCAAACTGTGTTGACAAGTCTTTCGTCAATCCGAGTTTAAATTTAAACGCTCTTTGAATTGCAAGTGACCTTTCATTCCCGCTGCTGTACTGGTTGAATCCTTTTTGCTGAACAAACCTTAACCTTAATGAATACAAAGGGTTATTCTCGAAAAAATTTACATCCTGCTGCATCATCTGGGAACCGGCGATTGTGTTTGAATCATTTAAGAAAGTATTAAATCTTAAAAAATATAAATCACTTGTATTCGGGTCCTTGCTTTTTTCGTCGACTTTTAAAATTGTTTCTGTCGATAAATTGTTAATCAAATCCGATATAAAATTATCTCCTTTTAATAAAAAATATCTCGATGGTTTTAAATCTATTGTAGCCGACGTTTTTAAATCGACTGTAGGGAAATAATTATCAGTAGGAATATTCAGCTTGATATAATTTCCGTCATAATTTACAAGTTCAAATTCATTTTCATCCTGAATTCCGTTATGATTTAAATCACCAAGATAAATGTAATTACCCTGACCGACCGGAACAAGCACGAAGACCTTTTGTACGATTGAAGTCCGTTCACTTGAAATTGAATACAGCAAATCCGTCATTACTGCACTTCTCAGCGGTGAAATTCTTAACCTTGAATTCACAAGAACAGTTTTATCATCAGTGTTTCCAAGCTGCTTTGCTTCATCAGAATACAGCCTGTTTTGAATGGCAAGGTCGAATGTTGAATAGAACCAGCTTACTCCATTATAAATTAGTCCGTATCTTTGAATTAACAAATCAGATAAATTAAAAAACAAACCGTTGTTAACATTATCATCTTTTCTGTAATCAAATTCGGCGGTTAAATTAATATTATATAAATTATTCAGCGATAATTTCGGAATAAATTCGTCATAGGAAAAACTCTCACCCCGCNNGGTAGGATTTTTGTCAACATTTTTTCTGTTCTCCGCAAAAAATTCAAAAGAGAACTGCAGAAAAGGATTTATAAGTTTATTTTCACCGATAAATTTTCTGTAACCGAAAAACCCGTGATGTTTTGTCCAGCTGTCACTAAGGTTAAATTGTGAATTACTGCTATTTATATTTTCGTATGTATATTTAATTTTAGGAATCACCGAAGTATCAAGAGGTGCAGTCGGATTATTATATTCGAATGAGGCGGTGTACCTGTCTGAATTGAAAAAGTCTCCTCTCTTTAATTGTCCGAAGTTACCTTTAAAACTAATT
Source organism: Ignavibacteriota bacterium (assembly GCA_003135995.1). GTDB lineage: Bacteria > Bacteroidota > Ignavibacteria > Tepidaquicellales > Tepidaquicellaceae > FEN-1257. The sequence goes on from PNBM01000286.1 coordinate 12,232, forward strand.
AAGCTGGTCGGAGATACGCTCAAATTTCCTTCCCTGTAATCTTCCGTTGCAGTTGTAGAATCCTGCACGTCGAAGTTCCGGTTAAATTCAACCGTATTGATTCTGTCAAGAGAATTGAATGTTTTATTAATAACCCTGTTCTTATAACTCAGGTCAATATTCTTTAATGTGAGACCCAACAGTTCAAAATTATTTTTTGAAAAGCCTATATCACCGAATAGCGCAACTCCTCCGTTATTTCCTGCGATGTTGGAAAATTTATTTCTTACTAAATTCGAATATGCGGATTCAAGCTTTAAATAAAAACTTTTATTCTTGTCCAATGAATAATCGAGGGTTAAATCGGCAAGCTGATAAGCAGTCGGAACGGGAATATTCACAATCGGAGCATAACTTCCCTGGTTGATACCTACAAAGTTGTATTGGTAAGAACTGATTGAAATGTAATCACCTTTGCCCTGACCAACGAAAGAAAAAGTCACATTATAAATTGCATTCGTATCACCGGGCGCAAATCTATAAAAAGTATAATTACTAAAATTTATTATCGAATCAATTTTTATATATGAACCAAGTCCTCTCTGAGTAAGTGAATCTCTGCCTGCAAGAGATATACCTGTTTTGAAAGCTTTGGAAATATCATTTCCTGCGTTTCTTAAAATCACTCTGTCAGAATCGCTCAAAGTGAAATCGATTGGATTATTTTCGTTATCGGTTTCATTGATATAAGAGAGACCGATGGAAAGCTTTTTTTTGAGCAAATCAATTTTGTTTCCGTAAGCTAAAAATGTTCTGCTGTATTTTTTATCCGAATATTCGAATTCTACAACTATCCTCGTGGCATTTGTAATTAACCTTTTATTCGTGAACGTAATTTGTCCGAGTCCGTAATCTATAACGTAATCAGCCTGTTCGCCTCTTGTCATTTGAATTCCGTCTATATAAACTTTTTCAGTTCCGGAAAGAACAAGTATATTTATTTCGTTACTGCTCCCCGTCAGCCTGTAAGGACCCTGAACGCCGTCGGAGCCGTTAAATGTGTTTGAATTATATTTTCCCCTCGACACGGCTCCCGTGAGAAGAAAATTTCCGAAATCAAATTCGCCGTATCCTTTTGCGCCCTGAATTTTCCTTGAAAAATTTACAAATTCGGAATTGTGAAAATTTACATCAATATCACCGATAGTAGCGGTGACATTGTGGCTTCTGAGTTCAATATACACTTTATCGAGTTCCTGTAGTTTTGTAGTATTGCCTTCGGGTTGAATGGGTGTGCTTTCATCTGTCAATGCTGCAGTAATTTCAACATCGTTCGAAAGTTTACCATTTAATTGTAATCTGAATCCGGAATTTAATGTTAAATCACGGTTTGAACCTATTGTTAAACCGCGAAAAAGGCTTCCTGATTTTTCCAAATTTGTTCCTTCGAATAAATCTTCAACCATATCCTTTTTCGGAACTGCTATCTGAACGGTATCTCCCGTCAATGTATCTTTTTCAAGTTTTAGATCGAAATTAGAATATTCATCTTTGAAGACAAAAGGGAAGAGGTCATACTGAACATTCATATCATAAATCCGTGATGTATCGAGTGAATATTTTTGAAATAAATCTTTGCTGAATGAAATTAATCCATATCTGTAATCAATTTTATAATCAATTATTCTTTGAAGTGAGATATTATTGATTTTAAGCGAATCCGATGCCTGTATGATAAACTTATCGTTTGTTACAATGGAAGTATCTTTGAATGTTATTTTAAAAATTTGATTTTTACTATTCGGATTTTGCTGAGCTGATGAAACGTTAACAATCAAACCGCAAACAATAAAGCTCAAAAATAAAAAATAATATTTATATTTATTTGCTGTTAAAATTTTTTGCGTTTTTATTTTCATTAGCTCTTTCGGAGCATAGTTTAAAATATGATACTTATAGTAACGCAACATTCGCGTTCTTTGCATCCCGATTCTCTTTACCGGGATATGCTGCAATTTCTAAATCAGTAAAATAGTATCCATATAAATGATTAAATATTTTTAATAATATTTTTCATCACCAGAGCCGGAAATTACTTCTTTCTGAACTTCATCTGTTATCATCAATGTAACATTATTTTTCCTTAAACTATCTTCTTCGAATTCGATATTAATCTGAACCCCGCCCGATAATTTTAAATTTACATTCGGAGTAGCAGTGAATTTCGAATAAGTAAATCTAACATCACCTGTTAGCGTTTTTTTAATTTTACCGAGCTCAATAGAATTATCATACATGACTTTATAAGACGAAAGTGCACTCAGGCAGACACTCTGATAATCCCTGTTATTGAGAACAATAGTAAAACATTTTTTCTTAAGCAATAGAAAAACCAGCACAAAAATTAATGCGAAAAATACTATAAGTATGCCTATCAAAACGAATAATCTCCATTGTCCGTATTTCATTTTTATTTCAAGCGGTATGTGAGTAACAATTTTTTTATCTTTAAGAATGGGTTTAAAAATTTCAGGCACAGACTGAAGAGCAAAAAGGGCATTTAAATTATTCATATAATTTTCATCAAGCATGATATCCACCTGTGAAACCTCAAGTACAAGATTTCCGCCAATTGAAAAATCTTCTTTGAAAATAGTGTTAAAAGAAAAATTAGGTGTAATTTCAGGCATATTGAAAATAACCGAAAATCCCGTTACCTCTCCTTCGGGTGAAACATTACTGACTGTTGATGGTGATATGGATTGCGTTCCGAGTGATTTAACGGAATAATCCGAAGATGCAAAATTATCAAGATGGACGTCGAGTTTAGCGCTTTTAATTATATAAGGATACAGATTCGATTTCAGAGTAAGGTCACTGAATGTCTCTTTAATTTTTTCACCTTCTTCAAAACCAAATCCCCTCAAGGTTCTTCCGTCAAAAAATAATTTACCGGAAGTAATTTTACTTTGAGTGATTTTTGGAGTAAGAATAATTGTTCCGACATCGAGAGGTTTTAAAGTAATCGCTTNNTTTGTTTAATCCCGACTCCTCTCAAAATCTTATCATATTTTTCGAGTTCAATTTGATTCAAATCAATTTTTGAATAAACGATACCGTATGCTACATAGCCGTGGGAAGTGTAGCCTCCTTCAGTTACGACTTCGGGAATAGGAAACAGAAGTATTTTTTTTATTTTGTCGTCATTCCGCAGACGCTTATAGAATTCAAGTGTGTTGTAATAAGATGAGTCACCGCTTCCGCTTACATCATTTATATTATCTGTAATTATCCAGACTATTCCCGTGTTTTCTTTTATTGCAGCCAGACCACCGTCAAGAGCTTCTATAATATCCGTTGTTCCGAATTCGCCGTCAGTACCTCTCATCATTTTAAAATTATCCATTACCTGGTCTAAAATCATATTCTTTGCACTTCCGTCGTAAATTATTTTCGGGGAGATTAACCCGCGCTTCGATTCTGTTCTGGCGAAAAGCATTGCAGTTGCATTATCATCAGGGTTTAAAGAATTTTTCATCAAAGCCCTGCAGAAAGGTTTAAATGCGCTGATTTCTTCGCGATAAAAGCCCTGCATACTACCGGAATTATCGAACAAAAAAACAAAATGATTACTCTGAGCGAAAACAAAACCCGGGACAAAAACAATTATAAATATTAAAAGTAATTTTTTCATAATAATATATTTTCAAAAAATTTTATTACAATCAGGATTAATGGACTTTATAAATTCGGCTCTGCGGTTCATTTAAATATTCAAATTCAGTTTATCGTTATTAAATACTCTCAGTAATCCGTTCTTTGTTAATACAAAAATTCCATCGAAAGAAATTTTTACCGATGCGACAATATCATTTTTATAAATATACGGACCGGTACTCAATGTAAATCCTTCTGCTTCCTGGAACCTGTTCAAATTATGGAATACTATTCTGTTTTGTTTCGATACAGCGAGTATGTTTTTATTTAAACTTTCTATTTTATTATCGGTTGTATCATCAAAGCTGAATAATAACGTACCATTTGCTTTATAAACATCCCAGCCGTTTGAATTACCTATGAAAATATTATCTTCAAATCCCGCTATGGAATTTATAATAGAAGAACTTATACCGGAAAAATTAACCTTGCCGGAATAGACATCCATTTCAATGTAAAGCAAATCGTTTGAAGAGTTGTTAAAATAAAATTTATTATTAAGGAACAATACGAATGATTCTTCGGAGCAATTGAAATTAAGATTTAAAAATTTTGTATTTTGGTTTAATAAATCGACGATTAAAATTTTATTATCGAACAATAGCAATAAATTATTTTTCCCGATTGTAACTGAATCGGAAACATATTTTTCTACTTTAAATTTGAATTCATAAATCAACTCATAATTATCGTAATCTATAATTCTTAAACATGCTGTTTTTAAATCCCGAGAAAATTCCACAAAAATGATTTTGCCAGCGTAATAATTTAAATTGCTCCAGATAATAAAATTATCGGCAGCGTCGTATATTTTCTGCAAAGAAAGATTACTTGATTTATCTGCAAGAACAATTTTATAAATGGAATTAAGTGAATTTATAAATATTTCGTTATGATAGACAAAGCCGGTTTTTTCAAATGATTCCTTATCAATAAATTTTTTATCGGATAGCATTCCGTTTTTCCTGTCAATAAAATATATATTTCCGGATTTAGAGGAAGCTATTATATAAAGGTTATTTTCAAGGAGCGAATTCAGAAATACATCTTTTAAATCGATTGAAAAATTATCTCCGAATCCGTTTTCGACACCTGAGGGGAAAGTCATCTGGCTTGTAGAGAAAGAACACAGCGAACAATTGTCTTTAAAGAAAGAATTAAGTTTCAAATTGTTCAAATTGATTTCTGGGATAGTTTTCCGGTTTTCAGTAATTATTTTTTCGGGTTCACCGACATCGATGATGATTTTTTCATCTTTATGTGCCGGCTTTTCGTCATCGAATGATATTATTATTTTATCTTCAGACATATTTTATTTTTTCCTGAACTTTAAATTACCGCTTACAAATATTATATTTCCGATACTTGCTTTTTCAATCCTGTCGTTAATGGCAATTCCTAAACCCGATTCCTCTACTTTTTGTATAAGTGCGAATTCATATTTTGGATTATCGATTTTCCTGAATTCCTCAAATAAATTATAAGCGACAGTTCTTAAATTTTTATATTTTAATAAATCTACCACACCAAATTTATTTTTTAAATTATTTGCAAGGGCTATATCTTCTATAATATATAAAGGAGTCGAAGGTGCATAATGACTCTTTAGCATTCCCGGAGAAAGAATTTTCTCGTTTTTATTTCTTGATTTATCGGAAAATTTATTTCCAATTACTTTTTCAATATCTTTTTTGGTTATATATCCCGGGCGTAAAATATTAATTTTATTTCCGACAAAGCTTAACACGGTCGATTCAAGACCTATTTTGCATTTACCACCGTCGAGCACATAATTTATTTTTCCGCTTAATTCTTTATAAACATCTTTTGCGGTTGTAGGGGAAATCTTTCCGAACATATTAGCAGATGGTGCCGCTATAGGAACACCGGTCTCTTTTAAAACTTTCCTGAACTTTTTATGAGCGGGAAGCCTTATTGCTACGCTTTCGAGACCGGCTGTCACAATATCGGGAACAATTTTCTTTTTAGGGAGAACAAAAGTCAGAGGACCGGGTGAAAATTTATCCGCAAGCATATAAACTTCATCAGGAATATTTTTAGCATATTTCTCAATATCTGCAATTTCAAAAACGTGTAAAATCAGGGGATTAAATGAAGGGCGTCTTTTTATTTCAAATATTTTCAGAACCGCACGCTTTTTNNAAGATTCGTAAGATTCGTAAGATTCGTAAGATTCGTAAGATTCGTAAGATTCGTAAGATTCGTAAGATTCATAAGATTCATAAGATTCATTTTTTTACTACTTATATTATTTTTTTATTTGTATATATTTAATCACTGATTACAATCAGTGATTTAAATGATTTCACTGATTATGCTGATTAAATCACAGATTAAAGTGATTACTCTAGTTACACTGATTTAATAATTTCGAAATTTAATGGGGAAGTAAAAAAATAAATATATATGAGTAAAGTTAAGACTAAGTTTGTTTGCCAGAACTGCGGATATTCATCTCCGCGATGGACAGGGAAGTGTCCTGAATGCGGAAACTGGAATACTTTTGTTGAAGAAATAATTGAGACGGATAAAAGAAAACTTACGAAATCATCTTCAACGAAAAGCCGGTTCGTAGATTTAAAATTAATATCTGAAATTAAAGATACAACTGAATCAAGAACAAAAATTGGTATAGAAGAGCTTGACAGGGTGCTTGGCGGAGGGATTGTGAGCGGTTCTGTGATTTTAATCGGAGGTGACCCGGGAATCGGAAAATCAACTTTAATGCTTCAGATTGCCGATAAACTGAAAACACAAAAAATACTTTATGTGAGCGGCGAAGAATCGGCAATGCAGATTAAAATGAGATGTGAACGATTAAATTACAAACTCGAAAATTTTTACATTCTTTCCGAAACCGACCTTGAAATAATTTCTTCCGTTATAGAAAACGATAAACCCGATTTAGTTGTAATCGATTCTATACAAACTGTTTATAGACCCGAAATAGAAAGTTCACCGGGAACAATTTCACAGCTCCGCGAGTCGACAGCTTATTTAATAAAAATTGCAAAATCATCCGGCATACCGATGTTTATAGTCGGTCATATCACAAAAGACGGTTCAATTGCCGGTCCGAAAGTTATAGAGCACATGGTTGACGTGGTTTTACAGTTTGAAGGTGAAAGAACACATTTCTATAGAATATTGAGAGCAATAAAAAACAGGTTCGGCTCGACGAATGAAATCGGAATTTTCGAAATGACTGATGTTGGTTTGAGAGAAGTTCTGAATCCGAGTGAAGTGTTTCTCTCGCAAAGAAATTACGGAGCTTCGGGTTGCGTGATTTCATCAGCGATAGAAGGTACAAGACCAATTTTAATTGAAGTTCAGGCGCTTGTAACTTCTACGAGCTATGGTTTTCCGCAAAGGACGGCAATGGGATTCGATTATAAAAGACTTAATATTTTAATTGCCGTGCTTGAAAAAAAGCTCGGGTTGTTTTTGAATAAATATGATATATTTCTTAATATTGCGGGCGGAGTGAAAATCGAAGAGCCTGCAATTGACCTCGCGGCGGCAATGTGTATGTATTCTTCGTTTAAGGATATTCCGATTGATTCGGAAACGGTGATACTCGGGGAAGTCGGACTTGCAGGGGAAATCAGGACGATTTCAAATGTAGAGAAAAGAATTAATGAAGCATCGAAGCTTGGATTTAAAAGAATTATTGTACCGAAAAATAATCTAAAAAATGTAAATATAGGGAAATATAAAATTGATGTGACAGGAGTGGAGAAAATAAAGGATGTGGTGGAGATATTGATATAAAGTTTTGCTGAAAAGAAATTTCACAGAGGAATCTCAGAGAGACACAGAGAAATTTTAGGAAATTTTTATGTATATTTTTTGGTAGTAATTAATGAGGAGTCTTAATTAATTAATAAAAAAACAAATAACTATGGTAAGAAAATTTACAACACTATACCGGCATATTATCGATGAGGAGAGGAAAATACCCGAAGCAACAGGACAGCTCTCGGATTTACTTTATGATATTGCGCTTGCCTGCAAGGTGATTTCACTTGAAGTCAATAGGGCCGGACTTATCGACATTCTCGGCCTGACGGGCGAAGAAAATGTTCAGGGTGAAGCAGTAAAAAAGCTCGATGATTATTCAAATGAAATTTTAATGCATATGATGAAACTTGGCGGACACACCTGTGCAGTTTGTTCGGAGGAAGAGGAAAATTATATACCGATGGAAGAAAAATATTTTCATCAGGAAGTTTTGAATAAATACATATTACATTTTGACCCTCTTGACGGTTCGTCCAATATAGATGCAAATATTTCCATCGGAACAATATTTTCGATTTATAAGAGAATATCGAAAAACGGTATTGCAACGCTCGAAGATTGTTTACAGCAGGGTTACAGGCAGGTTGCAGCAGGTTACGTGGTTTATGGCTCGAGCACGATTATGGTTTATACAGCAGGCAGGGGAGTTCACGGGTTTACACTTGACCCGTCCGTCGGTGAATTTTTGCTATCGTATGAGAATATGAAAATTCCTAAAAAATCCTCAACCTATTCCATTAACGAAGGGAATTATTCTAAGTGGTCGAAGGGAATGCAAAATTATATTTCCTATCTTAAAGAAAAAGATAAAGATTCCGGGAGACCTTATACTGCTAGATATGTGGGTTCACTTGTTGCTGATTTTCATAGAAATCTTTTATACGGCGGAGTATTTATTTATCCTGAGGATGATAAAAATAAAAACGGGAAATTGCGTCTGATGTATGAAGCAAATCCGCTGAGTTATATAATCGAACAGGCGGGCGGAAGAAGTTCGAACGGAAAAGAAAGAATTCTTGACATAAAGCCGGGAAGCTTACACCAGAGGACGCCGCTTTTCATTGGCAGCGAAGAAGATGTGCTCTTAGCGGAGAAGTTCTTGAGTGAAGAAGTTTCCAAAAATGGAGTAGATGTAAAAAAACAGATAGAATATAAAAAATAAGAACCATAGAAGTTAGCACATACAATTTTAAATGTTAAATTTTAAATGTTAAATAAAAGAGCAAATAAATGATACAACATTTAAAAATTATCAAAGAGTATGATATTAGAAATAAAATTTGTGAATGATTTAATTTATTCAATCCGTAGGAGTTGCATATTTATAACACACTGATTAATACCATTATTCAATCCGTAGGAGTTGCATATTTATAACACACAGATTAATACCATTTTTCAACTCCGGAGGAGTTGCATAATTATAGAAGTTTGATTTCCATTTTTTCAATTCCGGAGGAGTTGCATAATTATAGAAGTTTGATTTCCATTTTTTCAACTCCGGAGGAGTTGAATATTTATAATACTCTGTTAAATACCAAGCTCAACCCCGAAGGGGTTGAATATGTTTTTGAATCCTTAATATTTACTTTAATTTAAAATTAATTATTATGGCAGACACATATACTCAAAAATTTTCATAAATGAAAAAAAATGGTTGAAGGGTAAATTTTATTGGCAAGAAGGGTTCGGTGCATTTTCTTATTCAGTTAGCCAGATTGATAGAGTGATAAAATATATAAATAATCAGGTGATACATGATCAGAAGAAAACTTTTCAGGAAGAATACTTAGAGTTTTTAAAGAAATTTAAAGTGAACTATGACGAAAGATATATTTTTGATAGCAACTGAATAACAAACCGATTTATAAATATTAAACCCCTTCGGGGTTTTAAATTTTTAGGATAAAGATGTTATAAATATGCAACCCCTTCGGGGTTTTAGATTTTCACGATAAAGGTGTTATAAATATATTACACCTGGCAGGGTTTAGTTATAAAAAGTAATAAACGGATGTATTAATTATTCATTTAGATTAAAAAATAAAAAATCTTTCTGTATGTAGGAGAAAGCTCAATTCGGTTTTGTCAGCAACGAGTTTTTTCTGAAATCCGCTATATTATCTTTATTTATTTTAATAGAAATATTCAATGAGTTTTCGAACGATTTAATTTCTATTCCATCGAGAATTTTTTCCGTTGCAGAAGGTTTTTGTTCTTTTTTAACAGCGCTTGTAAGTTTTGAAAGCGTAATCAAACCTGAAAACAATTTATCGAGATATTCCGCCGATTTGTTATCCACGCAGGAAAACTGAACTATAAAATTCAAATCATTTTTCATCTTTGCCGAAAATCCGATTGAATTAATTTTTTGGTAAATATTATTCATCATAATTTCGTCGGTCTTACTTAAAGAATCCGGTTTTGCATCAGTCGTATCAAAAAAATCTTTTTGATTTTCATTTTTGTTCAGTTTTGATTCTACGAAATTTGCAAATATTCCCCTGATAAAAGTTTTTTCCGTCGAAACCATAAAGAGGTCTTCTTTGTATAAAACGCCTTCTATAGCTGCCATAACCTGTGTGTTTGAAAGCAGTCCTGTTGTGGAAGTATCTCTGACATTAATCATATCTTCGATTTGTTTCGGATAATTGCTGGCGCACATTGTATAATTATCCTTAAAGAATAATAACAGGTTGTTATTTTTATACATATAAACGGAATTTCCATCAGTTCGAGGTGTTTTTAAGAATAATGTATCTTTTTCAAGAAATCCGGAAATTTTATTTTTATCAAACACGCCTTTCAATACAATTGCGTTTTCACCGAGCCAGGAATTTGAGTAATACATTTCATCGAGACCATTTGAAATTGTTGCACCGGTTGCTATTTTAAATGTATTCAAAAGATTTCCCAATGTGTTTTCAGCGGAAAGAATAGAATCGGAAATATTTTCTTTCCAGAATTCCGTAGTGCGCATACTCTTAAAGTTAATGTACATTACAAACTGCGGATTTTGCTGAAGAAGTGCAAAATTAGATTTTACTGATAAAGGAAGTTTCTCGTTTGTAGGTTTTACGCCGCAGGAGAAATATATAATTGAAATGAAAAGAAAAATAAATAAATTTCTCATTAAAATGACTGATATAATTAAATAGAATCTTCCACTTATTTTAAAACCTCACCCCTGCCCCTTTCCTGACAGGAGAGGGGTTAAAAAATCATATGAATAATTTAATAATCTTTCTTTTTAAAATACCAGATTGATAATGAAAGCATTGTAAACATAAATAATAATGATGTATATACCGGCTGATATGAATCCACAGGACTGCCGCTCACAATATTAGCAGTAATGATATTTATATCAGATGGTTTCGGAAGAATATAATAAAAGAAATTAATAATAAACCGGATTGCATCACTTTTCACAAAAGTAAATATCGTCTGTTCCCTCATNNCCCTCATTCCGAGAACCGGAGTAATAACGAAAACTAAAAACAAAGTAATTATTATTGTCAGGACAGAACTCTGAGTAGTCAAACCTAAAAATACAACAATCGAATATATAACGGCGAAAGATAAAGTAAGCCAGAAGATTGAATACAAAAATGGAACATGCCAGAAGCCCGACTTTGCCGATAAAATAATCCAGATAAATCCAAGCAGGTAAACGAGGCTTAGAAAAATTAAGACAACGCCGCCCGTGAATTTTCCGAGAATGATTTTGCTTCTTGAAATTGGTTTCGAAAGAAGTATGTCTATGTTGCCTTTCTCGAGCATAGAAGGAATGAAAGAAGAAACCGAAATCAGACAAAATGTGATTATCAAAAGGTATGATATATTCAGCATGAATATCTGTGTTCCGANNATAACAAACTGTTTGACAGCTTCCTGTCCGCTCGTTTCCATAAGGTTAACCATGCCCTCGATGGAATCTATATTAACAGCAAAAAGAAATATTAAAATTATTATCGTCGATATTATAAAAAATCCTACAAAGATTTTTTTTGCAATTGCTTCACGAAATGTATTAAATATAAGAGTAAGAAATATCATCCTGGTTAATTTTTTGTTTGTTCAATAAGATTAATAAACATACTTTCAAGAGAGTTTTTTTCCTTCGAAACATTTTCAATCAATACATTCTTTGTTCTAAGGAAATCTATTATATCATTTAAATCTTTTAAGTTATTAACTATGCACGTAAAATTGGTTTTGCTGTTCAGTGTTGCCTTGAAATTATTTAATAGAGTATTAACTACATCATCGGATATTTCACTTGTTACGAAATTATAAGAGTTTGATGATGTTGTTATATCATATACGCTGCCTTCTTTTATCAGTTGTCCCTGGTTTAATATTGCAACCCTGTCGCAAATGAGTTCGATTTCACTTAACAAATGTGAATTTAAAAATATTGTTTTTCCGAGTGACTTCAGGTTTAAAAGCACGTCCCTTATTTGTTTCCTGCCGATAGGGTCAACACCGTCCGTAGGTTCATCGAGGAAAATTAGTTTCGGGTCATTGAGCATGGATTGTGCGAGTCCAAGCCTTTGCATCATTCCTTTGGAATATTTTTTAATTTTTGTTTTACGCCATTTATCCATTTCAACGAGCTTAAGGAATTCATCGGTTTTCTTTTTAACATCCTTGTTTTTCATTCCGCTCAGCATTCCGAAGTAATGTAATACCTGCTCGCCTTTCATATAACCCGGGAATTTATGATTTTCAGGTAAATAGCCGACGAATTTTTTAGACCTCACATCTTTTATATCTTTATCGAAAAGTTTTGCTTCTCCTTCGGTTGGATAAGTGATTCCGAGCAATATTTTTATCAGAGTAGTTTTTCCGGCACCATTTGGTCCGAGAAGTCCGAATATTTCTCCTTCTCCAACATCAAAGGAAACATTATCGAGTGCGATTATTTTGTTTTTGGAAAAACTCTTCGATGGAAATTCTTTCCGTATATTTTTAATTGAAATTGATGACATTATTTTTTATTAAAATTATATTGCGTTCAACCGATATTTTATCCCTGTGGGATATAATTATAATTCAATTAGTAAAATCTTTTGTTTCGTTTAACCTCAATTCACTATTTCGCTATTTCACTATTTCGCTTTTTATTTTAGTCTTTCGTCTGTTTTCAATGCCTCGATAATATTTTGAATATGCTCTGAAAGTTCGAGTCCGATTTCTTCAGCTCCCTGTTTTATATCATCACGGTTCACGGTTCTTGCGAATGCCTTATCTTTCATTTTTTTTATTACGCTCTTCGGTTCAACGTTATTTAACCCGTCCGGCTTCATCAGACTGTAAGCAATAACAAATCCCGTAATTTCGTCACAGGCAAATAAATATTTCTTTACCATTGAATCCCTTGGCACGTTGGTTCTGTCAGGGTAGGCGTGGCTCAGAACAATATTGATAAATTCATCATCATAACCCGCCTCTTTTAATATTGGTACTGCTGTATTCGGATGTGTGTCAGGATACATTTCCCAGTCGAGGTCGTGAAGCAAACCTGCAGATGCCCATAATTCTTCATTTTCTCCTAATTTTTTTGCGTAATATCGCATGCAGGATTCGACGCAGTAGCAATGTTTCCGTAGGTTTATATTCTGAATGTACTTATTCAAAAGTTCGTTGGACTTCGCAGTAACATTTTCCATAATGATGTTTTTTACAAGTTATGCAAAATACTTTTTAAATTCCTCTAACTCTTTTTTGCTTATTCTGTCGGGCTTATCATTATCTTTATAGAGAACCTGGTTTATGTTTGGCCCTTTAAGAGGAACTTTGCTCAGGTAATTCCAAAAATCTTCCGAGCTGATGGAATTACAGGAGCATATTTTAGCAAGCCGGGAAATTTCGCTGTCAGAGGAAACAACTGTAATAATTTTTTTATTATAATTATCCTCGATGTATTTCCTGATAACTACATCGGCTGTAACTTTTTCAGAAAACACCACGTTATTCCTAGTGAATTTCCCATACCCGTCGAAGACAAAAATTAATTTATCCTTCGAAATGTGTTTTGCCATAACTGTCTCGATTAGAGAGAGCTGGGCGTTCTGCGAATTTTCATAAAATGCCATTTTTAGCGACTGCACTTTATGAATCAGATTATTTCCATCAATAATAATAATTTTCATTTTAGTAATATTAATATTTGCGACAAATTGTGCAGATGTAACAGATGTATATAATATAAAACCTTTTAAATTTATTTAACATTCCAATTTGAAAATTTTTTTTATAAAAATTTTAAACCGGATTTTCAGATATAAATAAAATATGTGATTATGGGCGTATCCTGTTAGGTCTTCTGACAAAAGGAATAGATTCCCTGATATGTTCAAGGTTACAAATCCATGTTACCATTCTTTCTATTCCAAGTCCGAATCCCGAATGCGGAACACTTCCATATTTTCTTAAATCGAGATACCATTCGAATTCACTCATTGGCAAGCCATGAGATTCAATACTTTTAGTTAATATCTCGAGGTTATCTTCTCTTTGTGAGCCTCCGATAATTTCTCCGAAACCTTCGGGTGCGAGAACATCCACGCCGAGAGCGAGTTTAGGATTTTCCGGGTCGCGTTTCATATAAAATGCTTTTGCTTCAGCAGGCCAGTGATGAACCAATACCGGCTTATCAAAATTTTCGACAATGGCTTCTTCGTGAGGTGCGCCAAAATCTTCACCCCACGGGAACGGTCTGATTTGTTCTTCGACATTATCTGTTCTTTTAATCAACGGAATATCTTTTGCTCTCAAAATTTCTACAGCTTCATCATAAGAAATTCTCGGGAAAGGTTTTTTGACCTTTTCGAGCTTTGTTATATCCCTTTCGAGTATATCAAGTTCTTTCTTTTTGTTTTTAATAACGCGCTGAACAACGTATTCAAGAAAATCTTCAATTAAATCCATATTATCATTTATATCATAATAAGCCATTTCAGGTTCCATCATCCAGAATTCGGTAATGTGTCTTCTTGTCATAGAATATTCAGCCCTGAAAGTGGGTCCGAGAGTATAAACTTTTCCTAAAGCGAGTGCACCCGCTTCGGCATAAAGCTGTCCGGACTGCGAAAGATATGCTTTTCCCAAATCAAAATAATCCGTCGAAAAAAGCGTAGATGTTCCTTCGCAGGCGTTGGGCGTAAATATAGGAGCATCGAACAATATGAATCCGTTATTATAAAAATATTCCCGAATAGACTGTATGATTTCATTTCTCACTCTCAGAATTGCAGATTGTTTTTGCGAACGAATCCAGAGATGTCTTCTATCCGCTAAAAAATCTACTCCGTGCTCTTTGGGTGTAATCGGGTATGGTTCCGCAATGGAAACAATTTCAAGTCCCTTTATCTGAAGTTCAAAAACGTCTTCTTTCTTCGGATGTTTAGAAACTGTTCCCTGTACAATAATGGAAGATTCCTGAGTAAGTTTAGAAAAGTCATCCCAGACTTTTTCCGAAACTTCTTTTTTCGATACGACTCCCTGAATTATACCCGTTCCGTCCCTTAATTCGGGAAACATAAGTTTACCGGAAGAGCGTATATTATAAAGCCAGCCTTTTATCGTAATTTCCTGATTTACGTATTCGGAAATTTTTTCAATATAAACCCACATAGTTCAATGTTAAATGTTAAATTATAAATTTTAAATTTTTGTCAAATCTATTAAATCAAAATATTTTATTAGTTTTTTCTAACTAATTATATGTGAAACGTGAAAGGTGAAATTTCTTAATAAAACAATTTTTTCATATCCTTTCACTTAAAATATTAAATATATCGTGAAACGTGAAAGGTGAAACGTGAAAGCAGAATAGTGTTTTGCGTTTCACGTCTCACATTTTACATCTCACTTTTCACGTCTCACGTTTGACGTTTCACGTTCTAAAATGTTATCTTCAAGTTCGCGATTTTTCCCTGTTTGAATAAACCAAGGTGCACTTTATCGCTCACGCTAAAATCGTAGAGATGTGCATCCACATAGGCATCTGCCATATCTATCAGATAAAACAATCCGAAATATAATAAATTCTGGTCTCTCTGGTCACGATAAAACTCTCTCAAATCATGCAATCTCGTATCACCAATCGGAAATTCAGGTGTTTGTGATGCTGCATATTTATCCCTGTAGTCGAGGAATTGACTGTTATTATAAATTATCTCATAACCGAGTAATCCCGTGAAAAAGGCTATGATGGGCAGTTTCCAGTATGATTCATTATAAAACTGACCTAACCCCGGAAAAATAGCAGAAAGACCTACAGCCAACCAGGGCGATTTTTTCATTTTAAATCTTTCAATAGCTTCATTTTTCTTTTTAGACGTATCCAGCGTTTTAGTATTTATCAGCGAGTCCTTAGTATTTTTATTTAGAATCGAATCCCTTAAAGAAATGAAATACTGTTTGTTATATATCTTTCCCTTCTCAGAAGAAGAATAAACCGGAATGCTATTTTGATTTNNAAAATAAAAAAAGCATCCCGTTTGAACAAGATGCTTAAATTAGGTTCTTTAAACTTATTCGGGAAGTCCAAATTAAAATTGTGTTATGGAGTTTTATTCTCTTGTTGATTTTTATCTCCCGGATTATTACCCGGATTACCCTGGTCTCCGGACGGTGTCTGAGTCGGTGGAGCCTGCTGTTGTCTTTGCTGTTGCTGCTGTTGATTTGCACCTTTTTGAATAATCCTTTCAACTTCTTTT
>PNBM01000259.1 GCA_003135995.1 Ignavibacteriota bacterium
AACTTGATAAACTTGACGAACTTATTCCACCCAATCACAGATAAAGATGTTAGTCTCGTGCGGTGCAGAATGAAAACGGTTTGAGCAGAAAACGAATTTATTATCGCCATTTAAAGAGAACATAGGGAATGCGGAAAAATCTCCGCTGTAAGTTATTCTTTCAAAATTATTTCCGTCACTATCGATTGCATAAAGTTCAAATGTTCTGCCATCTTTACTTCCATAATTCGAAGAAAAAATTATTCTTTTATCATTCTTGAAAAAATAAGGCGCAAAACTCGCCATACCAAGATTAGTCACCTGCCAGATGTTGCTTCCATCAGCGCTCATAACATATATCTCGAGTCTGGTTGGTTTTACTAAACCTNNGCCATCCAAATTCATAGAATATAAATCAATATCTCCGTTGCGGGTTGAAGTAAAAACTATCTTATCACCTTGTGGAGAAATAGTAGCTTCTGCATCATAGCCTATAATATTTGTTAATTGCGAAAGGTTACTTCCATCAACATCAGCTTTGAAAATATCATAAGAATCATATAGCGGCCAGACGTATCCGTGGGAATAATCCGGAGGTGGCGGACAATCATCACCCGCTAAAAAAGTTGATGAATATAAAATATGTTTATTATCCGGGAAAAAATATGAACATGTCGTTCTTCCTTTTCCGTTACTTATTAATTTCAAATCACTTCCGTCTGTGTTCATCATATAAATCTGGTCGCATTTATACGTGTCTCTAATTCCCTGAAATATTAATTTTTTGANNCCAGCATTCTGTCCGCCGTGAGTGAGCATTTTCATATTCTTGAAATGTTTTTCTCCCTTAAAAATCAAAGTATCTTCATTTGGTTTTTCCGTAAATAAATTTATATTATTTATGTGCTGAAAAGTGAAGCTTAATGTTATGATATTGCCTAAAACGAAAAGTAAAAAAAATTTAGATAATTTTTTCATAAATATTATTTTAAATAATAATTTTAGTGCGGTATATAAGACCCTAATTTATAACAGTTTAACATATAAAAAAATTTCCGATTAAAATTTAATATTAATAAAAATTAGATTAACTTAAATAATATATAGATTTGTATTAGAATATTTTAACACGCAAGTAATTAGAAAATAAATCGTCTAAATTTATAACTGATTCCTGATAAATTGTTTGATTCCGAATTCATAAAAAGACTAAAAAGTTCTGATGAAGAAGCATTTAAGATGCTGGTGGATTCTTTTTCTGAAAAAGTATTAAACCTGTGTTACGGCTTTGTCCGTAATACAGAGGATGCTAATGATTTATCGCAGGAAGTTTTTTTGGAGGCATATTTTTCTATTAAAAATTTTCGTGAGGAATCTTCAGTAAGTACCTGGATATACAAAATTGCCGTAAATAAGTCACTCGATTTCATTAAGAAACAAAAAAGACAAAAAAGAGCCGGGAATGTGGTGAGTTTATCATGGACAGAAACCGAAGATAGAGAAATAATTATACCCGACAATCAAACACCCGATTCTATTTATCAGGAAAAAGAAAGAATTCAGATTCTAAAGCAGGCAATGGATGAACTGCCCGAAAGCCAGCGTGTTGTTTTAAACCTTAGTTCGATTGAATTGTTCAGCTATGAAGAGATATTCGAAATCACGGGAAAATCCATATCTTCAGTTGAATCACTGATATTCAGGGCAAAAAAGAATCTCGAAAAAAATTTAAAAGATTTTTTTGAAAAAGAAATTAACCGCAAGTTTAAAGATTAAATATCGTCTAAAATTATAAGAAGTACAAAATGGAAAACTCAGAAAACGAAATAAAGAAAACACTTAAATATCTGAAACCGGACGAACAGTTAAAGGTTGACCCTTATTTCTATACACGTTTAAAGGCAAAAATAGATGAGAGGAGGAAAGAAGGGGGTTTAGCGGAAGAGAAATGGGCATTTGGTTTTTTCAAACCCGCTTTTCTATTTCTCGTGATTATTCTAAATATTATATCTGCTTTTTACTTTATGAATTCCAACGCAAAAGAAAATAAAGCGAAAAGTTTATATTATTCGGAATTAAAGACGGAATACTCAAACGATTATAACAAAATTATTTATTCTAACACAAAATAAAATTATGGAACAATCAAATTTAAAGAGATTATATTCGTGGGTTATTATTATACTCATTATATTAAATATCTCAACTCTTGCATTTCTATGGTATAGTTACAACAGGCGTCCTGTTAATCATTTACCGCCGCAACGGGAAAACGAAAAGGAATTAAGAATTAATTTTATGAAAAATGAACTTGGTTTTGATGATGCACAGGGAAAAAAACTTGAGGAGATTCTTGATAAACATTTTACGGACAGGCGTATTATAGAAGACAGCATAAAATTTTTTAAGGATGAAATTACAAAGGAAATCTTAAAACCCGCTTCCGATAATAATCGTATAAAAGAACTTGCTGAAAAGATTGGCTCGTTGCAGGTACGTATTGAAATTTTATTATCAGAGCATTTCCAAAGCATTAAGAATCTATGCAAACCGGAGCAGCTTAATAAATTCGAACATTTTCTGAACAATATATTTGAACATCAGGCACCGGGCGGACCTCAGCCTGACAGAAATCAGCCGGGTATCCCGCCAAAAGGTGATTATCCGCCGGTTAATCCGCAGGGCAATCAACCGCCAAAATAAATTAATATAGAATTTAAACAAAAGTTGGCGTGGGATAGGTCTGAAAAAAAATCGAAAAAATTATAATCTAACTCCCCCTCTCTTTGTAGGTTGAGCGTTCTTTGAGAAATCCCGACCCGTCGGGAAGAGGTTCTTAGGGCTGGGGGAGAGGTCGAAATCAACAATTATATTTTAATCTCTAATTGTAATGGAAAGTATATCGTTTGAAATTATAACTATTCTAATTAATCCCTAAAATTTATTCTCCCTCAGCCATTCCTCGTTATGATATTTAGATAAATATCTTTCTCCTGTATCGCATACAATAAAAACAACCACATCATTTTCTCCGAGTTTTTTTGCAAGCTCGATTGCAACGTAAGCCGCTGTGCCTGAAGATGCCCCTGCGAAAATACCTTCTTCATTTGCGAGTCTTCTGCACATATTAATTGAATCGGAATCGCTGACACTCACAATTTCATCCACATGTTTAAAATCCGTTATGGGCGGGATTGTATCAGTTCCGATTCCTTCTATTGCGTGCATTATCGTTTCTCCTGTAGCTCCTGTATTTTTGTATAATTTAAAATTCGAACCATTCGGCTCAACACCGATTACTTTTATAAAAGGTTTTTTTTCTTTTAAATATTTCGATACACCGGTTATAGTTCCTGCCGTTCCTACTCCGCATACGAAATGAGTTATTTTGCCTTCTGTGTCTTTCCATATTTCCGCACCGGTTGTTGAATAATGGATTTGCGGATTTGCATCATTTGAATATTGATTCAGGTTTACTGCATTCGGAATTTCTTCTGCCAGTGATTTTGCTTTGTTTCTGTAATAATCAGGAGAATCAGGCGTTGCTTCCTTTGGTACGATAACGACTTTTGCTCCAAGTGCTTTTAAATAATTTCTTTTTTCATGTCCGATTTTATCCGTCATTACCAAAATGACTTTATATCCTTTCACTCGTCCGGCAAGCGCAAGACCAATTCCCGTATTTCCGCTCGTCGCTTCAACGATAGTGTAACCGGGTTTTAATATTTCCTTTGCTTCCGCATTCTCTATCATCGCAAGTCCGACCCTGTCCTTAACGCTTCCTCCCGGATTCATGAATTCAATTTTTGCAAGCACGGTTGCGCTAATGCCTTTTGTAATGTTGTTAATTCTTACAAGCGGCGTCTTCCCAATCAGGCCAAGTATGTTTTTATAATACATTAATTGATATTAGCTATTAAATAAAACGTAAATTATCTCTAACTCAGTAAAAGTAAAAGGAAATTATTATTAACTTTACTTGCTAATAATATTTATTCTGACAAGTTCAACCATACGAAATTAGTTTTATTTTTTGTTTGCTATTAGCAACTATAATTATTAATTTTGTATAAATCAAAAAGGTTAACTAATCATGAAAATGGAAATATTTTTCGACGGGAATAAAAAAGTGAATGCAAGTGTTCACGGCCAGATAATAAAGACCGACCAGCCGGTTGCCTCAGGCGGTGATGCATCGGCACCCGCTCCGTTCGACCTGTTCCTCGCTTCAATTGGTACATGTGCAGGGATATATATAAAAGGTTTCTGCGATCAGAGGCACATAGATGCTGAAAACATTACAATTACACANNAACAAGAATGGTAGCAAAAATTTCTCTTGATATTCAGCTCCCTCCGGATTTTCCGGAAAAGTACAAAGATGCATTGATTAACGCCGCAAATTTATGTGCGGTTAAAAAACATCTTTTGAATCCACCCGAAATCGAAGTAATCAGTTCAATAAGTCAGGAAAAATTAACCGGTGAATGTAAATAAATAATATTATAATATATTTTAAAGGAGATTAAAATGAAAGCAAACGTAGGCGGCATCGATAAAATATTAAGAATTGTAATCGGACTTGGAATTATAATTATTGTCGGAGCAATAATGCACAGCTGNNTGTTTTCGAGATGCGGATTGTATTATCCGTTTGGAATAAGCAGTTGCAAAAAAGAAAATGCTACTGAAAAATAACGATAGTTATATATAAAAATAACTTTTCGATTTTAATAAATACTCTACCTGGTGTACCTCTGTGTATTCTATATGTATCTCTGTGATATTGTTCAATACATTTTTTTGTATAAATCTGAAACACCTAATTATTTTTAAAATTAGCAATTAATGCTATTTCCATTCTTCCATTAAACTGATTTTCAAATTATATATTTTTTCTTATTTATAATTTATAATTTAAAATTTCCAATTTTAAATTGAAAATATGCCTTTACATCGATGGAGAAAAGTAAGTTCCGAAATTAAATTTAAAAATCCCTGGTGGACTTACAAATTTGATAAATGCAGTTTACCTGACGGAAAAGAATATGAATACCATTATGTTCACACGGCAGGTTCTTCTTTTATAATTCCTGTAAAAGATAACGGGAAGATATTGCTCGTCAATCAATACAGGTACCTGAATGACCGCTTCAGTATTGAATTCCCCGGTGGTGGTATCAAGGAAAATCAATTACCCGAATTCGTTGCAAGAAAGGAACTTATCGAGGAAACAGGATTAACGGGCGATTTGAAAAAAATCGGATTTTTCAATCCTTATAACGGAATAGCGGATGAAATATGCCACGTTTTTATAGCAAGTAACCTGATACCTTCAGATGAAGAAACTAAAGATGAACAGGAGGAATTTGAAATGATTGAACTGACCCCTTCAGAGATTGAACAAAGAATTCAATCTAATGAAATATACGATGGAATGACTATGGCGAGCTGGGCTATTGCAAGAAAATATTTTTTATAGTAATACAGTGAATTATGGATATTGTCCTTTCGGTTTCAAACCCTTGTTTAAATCCTGCTCCTGTTTCTTCTCATCCTTACCGTCTTTTTTCGGAATTTTCTCCTCTCCGTTATCAGGAGCAGTTCCGAGCGAATCTATATTTCTTTTAGATGTATCACCGGTGAATTTATTAGTATCGTTTAAGGTCTTTGTAGGATCGTTTGAAGTTTTTATGGAATCATTTGATGTCTTTGTAGAATCATTTGATAAACTTAATGAATCCAAATTTCCTTTAAGGCTGTCGTTCGAAATTTTCGTCGAATCCCTTTTCTCCAGTGAAGCATAAAAATCTAATTTAGGAATTACAGACATAGCGTAATCAGAAGCGGGAAAATTATCTTTTAATTTTTTGTAATAAGAAATCGAACTGTCTTTATTACTTAAATTATATTCATATATCCATCCTATCGTGTAAAGAGCCTTAGCTTTATTTGCAGAATCAGGATATTTTAAAATAAAATCTATTAATCCTGTTAAGGCTTTTTGATAATCATTTCCGGCAATAGCATCTTCGATTCTTTTATATGCAACATCTGCCGAATCTTTTTCAATTTCCACTACCGGTAACCCGAGAATTTTTCTCGATTCATTTGCGAAAATCGAATTTGGATATTGAGAAATAATTTTGTTAAATATATCATTAGCCTCAGATGTTTTATTCTGATTTTTATATATATTTGCTATCGAATAATATGCTTTCACAATCAAATTTGTATCGGGACATTTTTGGGTGACGATATTCAGGTAATAAAGAGATGAATCCGTATTATTAATATCATAAAGGAAAAGTTCAGAGAGTTGAAAGTACGCACCAAACTTAGCATAATCCTTTGCGATTTTTATTGAATCCTCCCTGTGTATGACTGTCAGAATTGAGTCAGAGGTTTTTTTTTCTTGTGCGGCACGCAACGAATCTTCATTGATTATTAGTTTCGACGTATCCTGAAGATTTGCTGTTTTATTGGAATCAATAGGAGATTGTTTCAAAACTTTTGATGTATCTGTTTTTTCCTTTTTTAAAACTCTTGTTGTATCTGGTTTATTTTTAAAAAGCACATTGCCGGGTTCTTCATTAATTCGTTTTGTTGTATCAATCTTAATATTTTTAACCGTATCCGTTAAATTATATTTCATTTTCTCACCGCCACCCTTAGGAGGAGGTGGATTATTATTTCCCTTTATTTCCTGTTGCTGCTTTTCTTCAATTTTTTGTTTCTCAACACCTTTTTCTTTTTCTAATTTTGCTTTATATGTTTCAAGCTCTTTATTTTCAGTCGGAAGAATTATCTTTGTCGTGTCTTTAATAATTGCAGCCAATGAATAGTATCTGTCGAAAGTTGTTGCTCGTTTTAAACTGTAATTATAAAAATCCGAGTTAGTATTTGTTTCCGAAGCTTTTTTAAAATTTGCATATGCCTCCAAATAATTTTTTCCTATATTTTCAGAGTAAACACCAAGGTGATAATAAGCATCGGCAGCACTTTTGGTACCCGCGTAATTTATGATAATATCGAAATATTGTTTTTTTGCTTCCGCATATTTTTTCTGATAATATAAAGTGTTTGCAATTTCAAGTTCGACCAACTGTTTGTAATCAGGAAAGTCCCTGTAACTATGATTCAATTTATTTAATAATTCGAAAGCCTGACCGTATTTTTTTAACTCAATTAACGATTTTGCAATATTTAAATTTGCATAAAAAGTTAAATCGAAATCTGAAGTTTGTGCTTTAACTTTTAAATATTCTGAATAAGCTTTTTCTGCATCGAACGTACTATAAATTTTTGCAAGTATATAAAGCTTTTCTGCTATCTTCTCTTTATCCTTAGTAAAAGAAATTGATTGCTCGAAATTATCGATTGCGGTTTTATAGTCATTTTTGGAGATTGAATTAAAAGCAAGTTCCTGCGCAATTTCTGATTTTATCTCCAGGTCTTTTGTTGATGCAAGCAGATTATTTAATATTTTCTCCCCATCTGAAGCCATACCGATTTTAAAACGTGTCCTTCCGAGATAAAGAAGTGCTTCATCGGATAACGGGCTTGATGTGAGCTTCGATAAGAATTCACCGAATTTCCTGTCAGCCTGTAAATATTCACCCATGTAAAAATAGGATTTCCCTACCAGCAACACGGCATCATCCAGAAATCTTGTATTTTTATTATACTGAATAATTTTAGAAGTTCTCTCTATAACTTTGTTCAATAAATCTTTTCCGGTTTGAGATATAGAAGGAGTGATGTTTAATGAGTCGAGTCTTCTGTTATAAGTTGCAATTGTAGTTGTCCTGTAGTCAAGCATTGCCGCATCATAATCATCCTGTGCCTGGTAAAATTTATTAAAAAAAGCACCGAAAGATTCTGAACGGTTTCCCATGAAAATGTAGGTCACAAAATCCTGATATTTAGGCTCAAGAGTGACGTTATAATCAGGTTCAGGGTCTTCATCTTCTTTAATTACTTCATTTGATAATGTTCTGTGAGTCACATAATTGCAACTTAATGCATAGACTGCCAACAAAAAAATCAAAATGAAATAAATAAACGAACTTAATCGTTTTAATATAATATACATTTATATAAATTATTTTTATTTGAATATTTAATCAAGACAAATTGAAGAGTTTATTAAGTAAAACATTTTTTATGTATCTTGTTATTAAAACAGCATTATAGTTTTTTCAAGGATTAAAGTTGCCCGTGCGAAATTTTCTGACNNTTATAATTATATTGAATGATAGGTATTTTAATATTCGGGAATATTTAATTCCGGATTCGAAGGAATTAAAAACTTTGCATATATTACGAATTTTATTAGAATTGAATCTCAAATAGAGTAAGTTTATTTTTACTCAAATTTATTATTTATGAAAGAAAGTAAAGAAGAAAATAAGGCTCCGGAAAACATTATTATAACAAATGACAAAAAAGATAATACATCTTTTCCGTCTGTTCTGCCGGTTTTGCCTTTGAAGGATATTGTTATTTATCCATACATGGTATTTCCTATTCTCGCAGGCAGGGAATCTACTGTAAATGCTATTAATACCTCTCTTGAATCCGATAAGTATATTTTGGTTGTATCTCAGATTGATGCATCGATTGAAGATACAACTTCGGATAATTTGTATAAAACAGGTACGATTGCAAAAATATTACAGGTTCTGAGATTACCGAATGGTTTGATAAAAGTACTTGTTGACGGATTGGTTCCCGCTAAAGTTGAAGAATTTTATACGGAAAAATATATTAAGGCAAAGGTAATACCGAAGTTAAGCTCTTATCTTGAGACCAATGAACTTTTTGCACTTATCAGGCATACTACCAAAATGTTTAATGAATATGTATCGGCAAATCCTTCAATTCCAAAAGAATCATTAGTTGCCTATGATAACATTAAAGAACCTGATAGAAAATTATATTATATTGCTTCTACAATCAATGTTGACATTGCAAAGAAACAAAAACTTCTTGAAATAGATGATATATTTAAACAGTATTACGAAATATTATATTTGCTTTCTTCCGAACTTGAAATATTGAATATAGAAAAAGAAATTGAATCTAAGATTTATACTGCGATGCAGAAAAATCAGAGGAAATTTATTGTCCAGGAACAAATAAGGATTTTGCAGGATGAACTCGGTGAAGGCATTGAACTCGACCCCGATTTAATTAAAATAAAAGAAGCAATTGAAAAAGCCGGAATGCCGGAAGCCGTGAATCAGAAAGCAATGGATGAATACGGCAAACTAAGGAAAACCCCGCAAATGTCTCCCGATTATGCTGTGATTAGAAATTATCTTGAATGGATGACAAGCGTTCCATGGAATGTTTTTACGGACGATAATTTTGATATCAAAAATGCAAAGTCAATTCTCGATGAAGACCATTACGACCTCGAGAAACCAAAAGAAAGAATTCTCGAACTTATTGCAGTTTTAAAATTACTGAAAGGAAAACATATTAAAAAACCGCCTAAAGGACAAATACTATGTTTCGTAGGACCTCCGGGAGTCGGGAAAACTTCACTCGGCAAATCGATTGCAAGAGCATTGAACCGCAAATTCACACGCTTATCTGTCGGCGGCGTTCGTGATGAAGCAGAAATCAGGGGACACAGAAGAACTTACATCGGTTCTATGCCCGGAAAAATCATTCAGGCTATGAAAAAATCCGGCAGTTCAAATCCTGTGATTATGATTGATGAAATCGATAAAATGGGAAATGATTTCAGAGGTGACCCTTCAAGCGCCATGCTTGAGGTTCTTGACCCGGAACAAAATTTTTCTTTCAATGACCATTACCTCGATATTGATTATGACTTATCCAAAGTTCTTTTCATAACAACTGCAAATGTTCAGTATAATATTCCTTTGCCTCTGCAGGACAGAATGGAAATAATCGAAATGCGAAGTTATCTCGATTATGAAAAACTTCAGATTGCAAAAAGACATATACTCCCGAAAGAATTGAAAGAACACGGGTTAAACAAAAGTTCGATTAAATTTCCGGATAATATTATTCTGAAAATAATTCATGAATATACGAAAGAAGCAGGAGTGAGAAATCTTGAAAGGGAACTTACGTCAATTATAAGGAAGCTTACTAAAGATGTTTTCGTAAACACGAACCATTTGAACTCTATAAATGTAACGGAAAAAATGGTCGAGAAATATCTTGGTGTACCAAAATATGAAAACCTGAAAATTTCCGCAAAAGAAAGACCGAATATAGGCTCGGTTTATGGATTGGCTTGGACATCGATGGGCGGTGATATTTTAAATGTAGATGTTACTGTAATGAAAGGGAAAAACAAATTGACTCTCACCGGACAGCTTGGAGATGTAATGAAAGAATCAGCAGCGGCTGGACTTTCATATATTCGCTCGAACTCGGAGAGATTCGGAATTCCGGATAATTATTTTGAAGATAAGGAAATTCATATTCACCTGCCTGAAGGCGCCATTCCGAAAGACGGACCCTCGGCGGGTATTACGATGATTATGGCAATGCTTTCCGCAATTACTAAAACGCCTGCTCTTCCGGAAGTTGCGATGACGGGTGAAATAACATTACGCGGCAAAGTACTGCCGATAGGAGGTCTGAATGAAAAACTTCTTGCGGCATTGAGAAGCGGATTGAAAACTATTTTGATTCCCGCAGATAATAAAAAGAATTTAAGCGAAATATCGAAAGATATTACGAGTAATTTAAAACTGATAACGATTAAAAATGTTGATGAAGCGATTGAACATGTTTTCGGTACGAAATCTATTAAATATAAATAACTAAAATTGTCATCCCCAAATGTGCGTTCTTTGCATCCCGATGCTTTGTATATCGGGACTCTTATCGGGGATCCCCTCAATTTTTATTTAATTTGTAAATTTATCTTTATCTTTATTTTGAAATTATTATATAATTATTGCATCATATTAAATTTAATTTTTGTATTTTTATTTTTTTGAATAGCATATTAACAGATGTCAAAATATAAAGTTTCAGCATTAAAATACAGACCACAAAAGTTCGGTGAAGTATGTTCGCAGGAATTTGTAACTCAAACTCTGAAGAATGCGAAGCTGATGAATAAAATCGCTCATTCATATCTTTTGAGCGGACCTCGCGGTGTAGGTAAAACAACAATAGCAAGGATTTTTGCTAAAGCATTAAACTGCTCGAATTTATCAAAAGAAGGTGAACCCTGTGATGAATGCGAAAATTGCCGCGAAATCCGTGAAGGTGTACACCCCGATGTATTTGAACTCGATGCCGCCTCGAACAGGGGAATAGATGACGTAAGGGCTATTCAGGATGCAGCAAAATATTTTCCGCTGAAAGCAAAATATAAATTTTTTATAGTTGACGAAGTTCATATGCTCACGATTCAGGCGTTCAATGCGATGCTGAAAATTCTTGAAGAGCCTCCTGAATATTTGATTTTCATTCTTGCGACAACTAATCCCGAAAAAATTCCGCAGACAATCCTGAGTCGTTGCCAGAAGTTTGCTTTGCATAGAATTAAAGTGAATGAAATCACGGAAAAAATTAAAGCAATTGCTAAAGAAGAAAAAATTACTATTGACGATGAATCATTATTTCTTATTGCGAAACTCGGAGACGGCGCACTGCGTGATTCGCTCGGTGTTTTCGATATGGCTGTTTCTTTCTGCGGAATGGATGTGAAGTATAAAGAGTTGAAAGAATTTTTGAACATTCCCGATAAAGAAATTTATTTTAATATTTCAAAATTTATTCGTGAAAGTAATTCAAAGGATATTCTTTCTTTTCTCGATTCGCTTCAGGAAAAAGGTTTCGACCTTCAGACGTTTTATAACGGAATAGTTGAACACTTGAGGAATTTACTGGTAATTAAAACCACCGATAACCCGGCTCTGCTCGATGAATCTGATGTCATTAAAATAAAATACAAGGAAGAGTCGGTTTTATTTTCTGAAGACCAGTTGCTGAGGTTACTGAAAATTATGTTCGAAAATGAATACAGGTTCAAATTCTCCTCGAATCAAAATGTACTTATAGAATCATTGCTGGTAGAGCTTTGCAGAATAAATAAAGAAGTTGTTGACGTTTCCGGTTTGATTTCTGAACTCGAAGCCATTAAAAAAAAAACTTCTAACATAAATAAAAATTACTCCGAAATATCAAAAGATTCTGAATCACAATCGTCTTATTCGGCGGATGTTAATAAAAATGAAGACAGCCCTGTTGTGAAGAAAATTATTGAACTTTTCGGAGCAGAAGAGTTCCACTTGAACAAATAACAAATTTATTTGTCATTCCCGCGAAAGCGGGAATCCAGATGATTAAATTTAACTGTTTCCTTGCCATCGCTTATTACTTTGTATCTTGCAATTCATTAAAACTGGCCTTTCTCTTCCTGTTTTGTATTTCACTATTGTTTCGTATTTCGATACCTTCGGGTATT
>PNBM01000147.1 GCA_003135995.1 Ignavibacteriota bacterium
TCTTAATTTTTAATTCTTAATTGGAAAGCGTTTTCTTGAGATATTTCGCCGTAAACGATACTCCTTGAAAATATTTCACTATCTCCTCCGGAGTGCCTTCTGCAATAATCTCGCCGCCCTTCTCTCCGCCGTCCGGACCTAAATCAATTATCCAGTCNNCGCCTCGCCGCCTGAAAGCGTCGTTGCCTGCTGCCCAAGCCTGATATAGCCTAAGCCCACGTCATACAAAGTCTGCAATTTTCTTTTAAGCGATGGCACCGAAGTAAAAAATTCCAGCGCCTCTTCAACAGTCATTTCGAGTACATCCGCAATCGATTTTCCTTTGAACTTAATACTTAATGTTTCTTTATTGTATCTTCTTCCCTGGCATACGTCGCAGGTTATATAAACATCAGGTAAAAAATTCATTTCGATTTTTTTCAAACCGTCGCCTTCACATCCTTCATNNCCTTCACATCTTCCGCCGTGAACGTTGAAAGAAAATCTCCCAACTTTATATCCCCTGATTTTAGATTCCGGAAGTGATGCAAATATATCTCTGATGAATGTGAACAATCCCGTATAAGTAGCCGGGTTGCTCCTTGGAGTTCTGCCTATAGGTGACTGGTCTATCTCGATTACCTTATCTACAATTTTTTCCAGCCTGTCATTTTTAATTTTCGATAAACCTTCCATCGATTTGAAAGGAAGGGGCTGCTCTATTCCTCTTGACAATTGTTTTGATAAAATTCGGAAAAGTGTTTCGTTAATCAATGTTGATTTTCCCGAACCGCTCACACCCGTTATGCATATAAATTTTCCCAACGGAATTTTTAAATCAACATCTTTCAGATTATTTCCGCTTGCACCTTTTAATGTAATATTTAATCCTTTACCTTTTCTTCTCTCCGCAGGAATTTCGATTTTCTTAATTCCTTTTATATAATCCGATGTAGTCGAATTTCCGTTTAAATTTTGCGGCTTGCCGAATGCGACCACTTCACCTCCGTGCTCTCCCGCTTTAGGTCCAAGATCAACAACAAAATCCGATGATTCAATCATTTCCCTGTCGTGCTCGACAACAATCACGGAATTTCCGATATCTCTTAAATGCTTTAAAGAATTAATCAGTCTAATGTTATCTCTTTGATGCAAACCAATCGAGGGTTCATCAAGAATATATAAAACACCTGTTAATTGTGAGCCAATCTGCGTTGCAAGCCTTATTCTCTGGGCTTCTCCGCCTGATAATGATTTCGCGCTTCTTTCGAGAGACAGATAATTCAAACCTACATTCATTAAAAAATCAAGTCTTGATAAAACTTCCTTAATAATAGGTTTCGCAAGAATCTGTTTCCTGTCATCAAATTTCAGTTTTGTAAAAAATTCTTTACACTCAGTGATTGTCATCCTCGTAATATCATAAATATTTTTATCTTTTATCTTCACCCATAGTGCATCTTCTTTCAGCCTGCCGCCGTTGCAAACAGGGCACCTGTTAATTGTCATAAAACTTTCTGCCCAGTTTCTTATATGTGCTGAAGAAGTCTCACCTGAAATTTGTTCTACATAACCAATTAACCCGTTAAACTTATGATGATATGTAAAAGTCTTGCCGAGCGCATTTGTATATTCATATTCTATTTTATCCGCCGTACCATTCAGCAAGGAATTCAGAAGTTCGCTACTGTATTCACTAATCGGTGTCTCGGTATCTACGTTGAAACTTTTTAAAACTCCTGTAACAATCGAGCACACCCAGTTTTTCTTAGGCTTTCCAATCGGAGCGAATCCGCCGTTGCCGAAAGAAAGTTCTCTATTCGGGAAAATTTTGTCTTCATCAATATATTTTTTCTCACCAAGCCCGTAACAGTCCTTGCACCAGCCGTATTGCGAATTAAAGGAAAAAGAATTCGGAGCGGGTTCTGAAAAACTTCTACCTGTTATCGGGTCTGAAAGTTTTTCATTAAAAAGCCTGTCGGTTTTTCCGTCGTTGATAATCACAATTCCGTCGCCATATCTTAAGCCGATTTCGAGCGAATTATAAATTCTCATTTTAGATTTATCATTCACAACCACCCTGTCAATCACAACGTCTATATCGTGTGTTTTAAATCTTTCGAGCTTAAGGTTCGGAACAATATCCATTATTTCATTGTCGGCTCTTACTTTAGTAAAACCGTCTGCAGAAATATCTTCGAAGAGTTCCTTGTAATGACCTTTCCGAGCCGTAACAACCGGGCTGAGAATATTTATTTTATTTCCGTCTGCAAATTTATATGTAGCTTCAAAAATCTGGTCGAGAGTTTGTCTTGTTACTGCTTTTCCCGTATCGGGAGAAAATTGTGTCCCGCATCTTGCAAAAAGCAATCTAAGAAAATCATAAATTTCCGTAACGGTTCCGACTGTCGAGCGCGGATTATGTGAAATTGTTTTTTGCTCGATTGAAATAGCAGGCGAGAGACCTTCTATTTTATCTACGTCAGGTCTTTCAATTCCGCCGACAAACTGTCGTGCGTAGGGTGAAAGTGTTTCCATAAAACGCCTCTGACCTTCGGCATAAATTGTATCGAAAGCGAGCGAAGATTTTCCGGAGCCTGAAAGACCCGTAAAAACCACGAGGCTGTCCCTTGGAATCTCGATGTCGATATTCTTCAGATTGTGCACCCTCGCACCCTTAACCACTATTTTATCTAAAAAAGAAATAATATTTTCCTAAAAATTGTTTAACATTCAATTTAACCTTTCACGTTTCTTTATTCAATCCAATAAAAATTATAAAATTAGAAAATTCATAAGATTATTAAGATTTCAGTCTTTTCCCCCCTTTGAAGGGGGCAAGGGGGATGATTCTTAAATATTCCTATGCGTTAAAATTCATCTGCCATGACCGATATTTGTTAAAAGCTCTTATTTATTTTTTAT
>PNBM01000344.1 GCA_003135995.1 Ignavibacteriota bacterium
GGAAGCAAATTATCCTCGGGAATTTATTTTTACACATTAGCCGCCGGAGAATACAATGAAACGAAAAAGATGGTTCTTATTAAGTAAGGACAAATGTCCGTATAGTAAATAGAAAGTTGAGTCACAAATCTATTTGTGACGAAATCCCGATAGCGAAGCGTATCGGGGAAACAAAAAAATTAATTTTATTGAAATAATATTTTAAATTTATGCAAAGATTAATTAAAGTTATCATTGCTCTTTTAATTTATAATTTAACATATAACATTTATGATTGCTTTTCACAGTGGCAATGGCTGAATCCTTATCCCACTGCGAATAATATTTACTGCATAAGATTTGTAAATACTCAAACCGGTTATGCGGCTTGTGAAGCAGGCACTGTTCTGAAAACTACCAACGGAGGATTAAACTGGAGTGTAAAAATGCTGAACAATTCCTCAAATTTATATACAGTGCATTTTATAAATGCAAATACAGGAATGGTTGCAGGAGAATTCGGTGCAGCAGATAAGACAATAAACGGAGGCAACAACTGGGTAAAAATTACTATTAATGATTCGGTTGATTTCAGGGATATAAGATTCAGAAATGCCGGTACGGGAATTTTGGTAACCGGTTATAATAACGGAAATTATTTTTACTATCCGAGAATTTATAAAACATCGGACGGAGGACTTAACTGGACTGTAAAACAATATGATTATTCACAGTGGTGGCTAAGGTCAATTTCATTTGCTTCAAACAATAAAATTTTTGTTGCGGGAGAAAGAGTTTTATATGAATCAACAGACGCAGGGGAAACCTGGGATACGGTAGCTTCCTATGGATTTCAAAACATGGGAAATCGTTCTGTTTGGTTTGCAAATTCTTCAACCGGATATGTGCTTAGCAATTACTTAAGTAGTTATTTAATAAATAAAACGACAGATGGCGGTTCAACCTGGATTCAATATAATACAGGTTCTTATCACGATGTCAAATCTATTGCGTTCGTTAATGCAAATACCGGTATAGTAGCGGGAAGTTACACAGGGGTATTTCGTACGACAAACGGCGGATTGAACTGGATAAAATTTTCAAACGCAGTAGATTCATCCCGAATTTATTATTCCGTTACGAATGCAGGTGCAAACAGGTTTGTATATGCGGGCGATGGAGGTATAATTTATCGTTCAATAAATTCAGGTGCAAATTTTACACGCGTTTCAAAAAGTTTTACAGATGAAACAATAACATCGGTTTCTTTTATAAATAACCAAACGGGGGTTGCATGCGGAAATAATGGAACAATATTTAAGACTATTAACGGTGGTATAAATTGGACACAAGCGAATTGTCCCGGTGCAGGAAATTTTATAAAAGTAAGATTATTCAATAATACAGGATTTGCGGTTGCCTCAAACGGGAGAATTTATAAAACAATCGATGCGGGTAGTACATGGAATACATTATATTTAGATACTTTAACTTTGGGTTGGGGAACTGCCGATATACCTGATATTAATACAATTCACGTAACAGGAGGGCACTGCTCTCATTCGGGGGTTATAACTACAGATGGTGGATTAACCTGGAATTTAGTTTATCTGGAATGCGAATGTCATGGACCACCTGAAACCGGCTGCATAAGTGAACAATTATTAAATATGGCAAGCAGTAATGTATATTTTATAGCAGGTTACGGCATGCCTCCTCATATGCCGGGGAATCCAACGGCAGTTTTATTTTATAACGGAGGTTCTGCTAATTATGTTTTTAATGGTTATGGTGACCCAAACGTTCTTACGTTCGCAGATTACGCTGATACTAACTATGGTATAGCTGTTGGAGGAAGAGGAAGAGTGATGAGAACAAGCAGTGGTTTCAGAAACTTTACAGATTACTGGTTTCCGTTAGGCGGATTTTCCTGGATAAATTATCTATCACTTGTCGATTCAATCAATAGCTTAGCAAATATATGTTATTCAGAATCAGGATTAATAACTTCAGGTATTTATAAATCTACAAACGGTGGCTTGAACTGGGCACTATGCGGAGTTGTAAGCAATTCACTGACAGGATTAAAATATTATAATTTTAATTTTGCAGTTTCCTGGGGACCGTATGGTGGAATTATTTCAAACAATAATCCCGGAATAATTCTGCAAACAAATCCTCCGCTGAGCGAAGTTTCCGCAAGTTATAAATTGTATCAGAATTNNTATCCGAATCCGTTTAATCCGGTGACGATTATAAGATTCCAGATTCCAAACTCAGAAAATGGAAAATGGAAAATAGAAAATGGTGTTGTAACGTTAAAAATATTCGATATACTCGGGAAAGAAATAGAAACGTTAGTAAATGAAAATTTGAAACCCGGGACATACGAAGTTAAATTTGACGGCAGCAAGTTGGCATCGGGGATATATTTTTATACTCTGACCGCCGGAGAATTTAAGGGAACAAAGAAATTAATATTATTAAAATAATATTCCTTCGTTACCAAGCGGGTGCTTTGTAACGAGACACAAAAAAAGTTGTTATGCTAAAATAATATATTTACATTTATGAAAACAATATTATTTATTTTTTATTTTCTATTTTTTATTTTTTGTTCGGGCTTTGCTCAAAACGGCTGGAATTTAATAACACCAAAACCAGCTCGTTTTCAGTATTTAGATTTTTATTGTTTTTCAAAGGATGAAGCAGTGATAGCCGGAGATTATGGAAATATTATGAAGACAACGAACGGAGGTTCGAACTGGATTCATTTTGGATACATTGATAATTTTTTCGGAAGCATAAATTCTGTTTATTTTGTTGGTAATACCGGATGGTGTGTATGCGACTCAAGTGTTGTGTTTAAATCCACAAATAAAGGTGATAATTGGATAAGGATAAATAATCCAGGTTTTTCGTTTTCTAATTTCAGTTCTGTTTATTTTTTAAATTTGACGACAGGATATGTTGTTTCCTCAGGTAAAAATATTTTAAAAACTACAAATGGAGGAGACGATTGGCAAATTATTTACAGACAATTGTTTGCAATGACAAGAATACAATTTTTAAATTTAAATACCGGTTTTGTATGTGGTGGTTATTTATATAAAACAACAAACAGTGGATTTAATTGGAATCAAATTAGTACACCTGCAATGTCTGCAATAAATATGCATGTACTCAATAATGATACAATTTGGATTATTGATGATAATAGTTTAGTCGGCGGGGTGTTTCTCACGACGAACGGTGGTTTGAACTGGACACAGCAGTATTCAGCTGGTTCTGATAATCCGAATAAAATTTATATGGTTAATGCAAGAATAGGATTTATTTCCAAAATTACTTATCCATTGTTTAATAATCTTAGAAAAACTACGAATGGAGGAATAAATTGGTCCAGTGTAAATAATGATGGATTTAGATGTATGCATTTTATTGACAGTTTAATCGGCTGGAAATGCACAGGAGGAGATATTGATTCAACTATGAAGAAAACAACTGATGGTGGATTAACATGGGTAAAACAAAATTTAAATAAAGGAATTTATAATATAAGTCAAGGAATTAGTAATTTCTCAAATGTTAATAAGGATACGATTTGGGGAGTAGGTAGTTATATTTTATATCATAACAACCAGATAAGTCCTGTATTATGGAGAACTACGAACGGCGGAAATAACTGGGCAATTCAGATTCCCGATACATCTATAGTACATCTTTTCGCTTCATATAATTTTGTTTTTTTTATCAATAAATCTATAGGATGGGTATATTATTTTGATCGCGGAATTCACACTGTTACTGGTGGGGATACAACATTTTTATCTTCGATACATCAAATAAGTAATGAAACACCAAAGGGTTATAAATTATTTCAAAATTATCC
>PNBM01000064.1 GCA_003135995.1 Ignavibacteriota bacterium
ACATTTATGTTGATGGCTCTGTAAGTTGTTTTACATAAACAACATAAATGTTGTTTTACATTATTTATTTATTCTTTGCATGAAGTTCTCAAGCACTTCATCCGGTCCGGGGATGATTCCGCCCATGCGTCCGTAATGCCATACAGGTATTTTACCTTCTACCGAAAGCCTTACATCTTCTATCATCTGTCCTGCATTTAATTCAACTACAAGTGCACCCTTCAAATGATTCGATATCTCTTTTATTCTATCGTATGGGAAAGGATAAAGTGTTATCGGTCTGAGAAGTCCAAGCTTTATACCTTTCTCTCTTGCAAGCAGTACTGTTTTATGACTTATCCTCGATGATAATCCGTACGCTACAAGAATATATTCCGCATCATCCGTCATTATCTCTTCATATCTTACTTCGTTTTTGCAAATCTCATCATATTTCTTATTGAGTCTCAAGTTTACTATTTCCATCTTCTCCGGTTGAATGAACAGCGATGTGATTATGCTTCTTTGCCTGTCCTTTGTCTTGCCTGTCGTTGCCCACGGTTTATCAACATGCTTTATTACTTTCTTCTTAAACTCAACTTTTTCCATCATCTGTCCGATTGCTCCGTCCGATAACATTAAAACCGGATTTCTGTATTTATCTGCAAGCTCAAATCCGAGTGATACAAAGTCTGCCATTTCCTGTACTGAGTTTGGTGCAAGAACGATTAAATGATAATCTCCGTGTCCGCCGCCCTTTGTTGCCTGAAAGTAATCTCCCTGTGATGGCTGTATTGTTCCAAGTCCCGGTCCGCCGCGATTTACATTTACAAGAAGGCATGGTAATTCTGCCGATGCTATGTATGATATCCCTTCCTGCATAAGGCTGAAACCCGGTGATGAAGATGATGTCATTACCCTTTTGCCTGCGCCGGCTGCTCCGTAAATCATATTTATCGCTGCAACTTCGCTCTCAGCCTGAAGCGGTCTTCCGTATCGTTTCGGCATTTCTCTCGCAAGATATTCAAGCACTTCTGACTGTGGTGTTATAGGGTATCCGAAATATGCATCGCATCTGGCTTGTATTGCTGCCTCTGCCATTGCTTCGTTGCCTTTCATTAATCTTATGTCAACTTCTTCTTCCATGTTGGTTATTTATTATTGGTTATTAGTTTTTTATTTTTTGTTATTTGTGCTACTGCTACTGCTACTAAATATTCCGCAACATAAATGTTGCGTTACATAGCAAATGTTGCGGTACAGGTAATTATTCTGATAATGTTACCGTCGTGTCGCCCTTTATTCCTTTTATTTCCGTTACGAGAGTTTTTTTCTTTGCACTTGTTCTATAAACCTTAATTACTCCATCCGGGCAGACTAAAGCACAATTTACGCATCCCGTGCACAGGTCATCCACAACAACTGCATACCTGTATCCGAGATTATTTATATCCTGAGATAAGCTAATCGCCCCTTCATTACAGGCAGTTATGCAAAGCTCGCATCCCTTGCATTTTTGTATATCTATTACAGTTTTACCCTTGATTTTACGGGGTTTTTTGGCAGTTTCGTTTTCTATCATAAAAAGATTTTATTTAGGAATGAATTTATAAAAATCAATTAGAAATTATTCAATATTAAGAAGAAAAAAAAGCTATAAAAATTAGCCAAACTCAGAGAAATTCGGGATTTTTAACAATTTTGAATATCTTATTTTGTTTTAAAATAATAAATTTCAGTTAAAAAATTCAACTTCCATGGACATAGAATATTTCAGAGAATATGTTTTAAAGAAAAAAGCAGTGAACGAAGGTCAGCCGTTTGGAGACGATGTGATAGTATATAAAGTTCTGAATAAAATGTTCTTGATGATAAATTTTGAAATCCCGCTTAATATAAGTTTGAAATGTGACCCGGAACTTGCAATAGATTTACGGGAACGATATGCGGCGATTACTCCTGCTTATCATATGAATAAATCTCACTGGAATGATGTAGTTGTGGATGGAACTATTCCGCTGCTGGAAATATTAAAGATGATTGACCATTCATACGATTTGGTCGTAAATAAATTTTCAAAAAAAGAAAAAATAGAATATATTAAAAAATAATTATGATAATTTTAATCGATATGGATGATGTGATATCGGATTTCGACGGTGAATTTTACTCAAGGTGGAATAGATTGCATCCCGATAAACCTGTCGTACCGCCTGAGGACAGAAAATGTTTTTACATAAAAGATGAATTGCCTGAAGAATATGCAGGATTAGTCAGAGAAATAAACACAGCACACGGATTTATAAATTCATTGCCCGAAATCCTCGGTGCCGTACAAGCAGTTAAGGAAATTGCAGGAATGGGACATGATGTTTTTATTTGTACAAGCCCGTTAAATGCTTATCAAAATTGTGTAAAAGAAAAATATGAATGGATAG
The DNA here is from genome assembly GCA_003135995.1 of Ignavibacteriota bacterium. Taxonomy (GTDB): domain Bacteria; phylum Bacteroidota; class Ignavibacteria; order Tepidaquicellales; family Tepidaquicellaceae; genus FEN-1257. The sequence goes on from PNBM01000064.1 coordinate 2,418, forward strand.
AAAAACATCTCGGGTTTGAATGGACTTTAAAATTAATTCTCACAAAAGATAAAACACTTATCAAAGGAAATATTCTGATAGATGATAAACCGGAAGTTACCGGAGTTTCAGAACCATCGTGGGAACATATTATATTCGATAAACCCTATAACAGGCTTATTAACAATCATAAAAGACTAACCTGGATTAACTGGAAAGATTTAATTTTTTAAATAACAAATAATAAAACATAACGTATATATTTATATTCGGTGGAATTTATTATTTAATTTTTCTATTTATTTTCCTAAGAAAAGATAAAATTTTTAAAAGGTGTAACAATACGTTATTTTTTCCTTAAATCTGCGTGTTATTCTTCACTTCTTATTCAAAAAATGGAAAAAAATAACAGAAATTGAAAATTAATGAAAATAAATGAAAATGTTTTGCGACTTTTTCTTTAAATTTACGTCTATTTAATAAACGATAATTATTCAAAATTTTGGAACAACAAGATTCAAATGTTTTTTACTCTATGTTAAAACCGCATTACGGTGACGCACTGAGATACTGCAGGTCAATATGTGCGAATAAAAACTCCGGGGATGCGGAGGATGTTTTGCAGCAATCATTTTTAAAAGCAATTGAAAGTTTTGAAGATTTGAAAGACCGTTCAAAATTCAAACAGTGGCTTTTCAGAATAATAACCAATTGTTTCTATGATTCGATTCGCGGCAGCATCTGGAAAAAATTCTTACAGCTGGATAATTATGAAGGAAGGGATAATATACCCGATGTTTACAACCAATTTGAATTGAGTGAACTTAGTGAAGTACTTACAAAAGCACTCGCAAAATTAAACACGAAAGAAAGGGTAACGTTATTGCTTTTTGAATTATCTCAGTTCTCTATAGAAGAGATAGTGGAAATACAAAAGGAAAAATCTCTCTCTGCCGTAAAATCCCGTTTGAGCAGAACGAGAGAAAAACTGAAAAAAATTATTTTGAAACTTGAAAACAGTTCTATCTACAAAACAGATGATAATCTTGTACGGGATATTAACAATTCCGGCAAGGTTGAAATTTTATGAACACGTATGGAAAAATTTAAAGAAAAAATAATCTAAGGAGATTTTAAAAATGGAAGAAATTAAATCAAATAATTCAGATATTAATAAATACTTCGATGCCCTTAAAGCTGAAGATTATGACGAATCATTCGATATGGTGGAATCCTGGTTAAGACGCGAGCAGTTTTTCAACAGCGACAAAGTCAAAAAAACAAAAGCGGGAAAGATAAGGTATTATATATTTGCTCATCGTGCTAAACTTGCCTACATTGTATTATTATTCTTTGTTACTTTAATTGTTGCAAATGTAAAAGTAACAAGCAAGGAGACCTTAGCGGGTGTTGTATCCTGGACTGTTGACAAAAACAACAAAGTGGCGATTGAAAAAATAGATAAATCAGAATGGCTTGACAAGAACCAGCTCGTTGTTGATGCACAGGCAGGCGGTGATACAAATTTAATAAAATATAAAATTATCGTTCCTGATGATTCGAAATTAAATCTCGAGCAATTAAAAATTAAGCTCGAGGAAATAAAAGACTTAAAATATGTAGAAATAACTCCAATCACAGAAAATGTAAATGTACCAATTTATGCAGCCGCCTTGCACAGTATTTTCAATTCGGATATCCCGGATAAATTTGTTAATACAGAAGATATTAAACAAAATGTTTATGAACAGTTGAAAATAGCAGGAGTAGATGATGATGATTTTGATTTTGATTATGCATCCGAAGCCCCTCGAAGCATGAAATTAACATTAAAAATTCCGCAGGACTCACTGAAGCACAAAATACATGATGATATTATGAGGAATATAAACACGGAAAAAATAATGGAAAATACAAAAAAGATGATTGAGAACATGAAAATTCAACTGGATGTAAATTTACCGAGAATACAGGAGGAATATGGAAATTATTATAATTATGATTCTGAAAAACTTAACAAGGCATTGAGGAAAGTCCAGATTAAACTGGATTCAATGAAATACAGATTTGATGAACGGGAATTTGAAAAGAGTATGGAAAGTCTGAAATCTCTCGATACACTGGGCGAATTTATAAACAGACAGGTTGAAGAATCTTTAAGAATGAATGAACGGCAATTAAAAATGAATGAAGACAACATTAGGCGGAATGAGGAGTATATGAGAAAGAATGAAGAACGGATGAGAAAGAATGAAGAACGTTTGGAAGAAAATGAAGAAAAGATGAGAGAAAAAGAAGAGGAATTAAATTCACTTGATACTCTGGATGATTTCATAAATAATCAGGTTGAAACTAATTTAAAAATGAACCTGCTGCATCTTAATATTCTTGATTCACTCGGTCCTATGATTCAGAAGCAAATCAAAATACACGGAGATATGAATTTTGATACTGCGAAATTCAACAGGAAGATGGAAAAGATGAGAATTAAAATGGATAGTTTGAATTTTCATATGAAATATTACAAAAATTATAACGGGAATGAAGATGAAATGAAAGAAGAAAAGGATGATGATGATGATAAACCGGATATGGATAACGGCGAGCAGGCTCCGGAAATAAAAAATGACCAATAATCTTTTCGTAATTATACTATAAGAACGAACTAATCAGAGCGTTAAGAACGTAATTCTTAACGCTTCTTTTTTTTCGCTGCATATCAAGGAATAAATTTCTTCGGATAATTTCAACTCAGAATATTGTATTTTCAATATATCAAAATAAATTGAAATATGAACGAAAAACACATTGCGAAAATTTCCAAAGAACTCGGGTTAAAAGATTTCCAGGTTATTGCAACTGCTAAATTACTTGAAGAAGATTCAACTGTTCCGTTTATTGCCCGATACCGGAAAGAAGCAACGGGAAGCCTCGATGAAGTTGAGATTACTTCGATTCGTGACAGATTAATTCAGCTCGAAGAACTCGACAAGAGACGCGAAGCAATTTTAAAATCTCTCGAAGAGCGCGAATTGCTTACCGATGAACTAAAAGAAAAAATTGAAGCCGCAGAAACAATGACCGAGCTCGAAGATATTTATCTTCCCTTCCGTCCTAAGAAAAGAACACGGGCAACTGTTGCAAAAGAAAAAGGATTGGAGCCTCTCGCAATAATTATTTTCGCACAGGGAGATATTGACCCGGAAACCGAAGCTGAAAAATTTATAGATATTGAAAAAGGCGTTGAGAACATGGAAGATGCCCTCGCAGGTGCACGGGACATCATTGCCGAGTGGGCGAATGAAAATAAACTCGCAAGAGAAAAAACAAGAGAACTTTTTGCAAACAAAGCACTCGTGTATTCCAAAGTTGCTAAAGAAAAAGAAGAAGAAGGAATTAAATATAAAGATTATTTTGAATGGAAAGAGCCCGCAAATACAATCCCGTCTCACAGGCTGCTTGCAATGTTCAGAGGTGAGAATGAAGGATTTTTGAAAATCGATGTTAATCCGCCGGAAGAAGACGGCATCGCGCTTATGGAAAAACATTTTGTCACTTCGGAAAACAAAGCTTCATCGGAAGTAAAAAAAGCTGTGACGGATAGTTACAAAAGAATGCTTTCTTCATCGATTGAATCGGAATACCGCGCAATTTTAAAAGAGAAAGCTGATAAAGAAGCAATTCTTGTTTTTGCAGATAACCTGCGCCAGCTCTTGCTTGCGCCTCCGCTTGGTCAGAAAAATGTACTGGCATTGGACCCCGGATTCCGAACAGGATGCAAAGTTGTATGTCTCGACAGGCAGGGAAAACTCCTGCATAACGATACGGTTTATCCTCACACGGGTGCCGAGTTAAAACTTCATGCAGGTGAAAAAATTGTAGATTTAGTAAATAAATATCATACAGAAGTGATTGCGATTGGCAACGGAACAGCGGGACGCGAAACAGAAGAGTTTATTAAAAACATTTTCGATAAACTTGAAATAAAAAATATTCCGGTTGTAATGGTCAATGAAAGCGGTGCTTCGATTTATTCCGCATCCGAAATCGCAAGACAGGAATTTCCGGATTTTGATGTAACTGTCAGAGGTTCGGTTTCAATTGGAAGAAGATTAATGGACCCTCTTTCAGAACTCGTTAAAATAGACCCGAAGTCAATTGGCGTGGGTCAATACCAGCATGACGTGAATCAGCCGATGCTTAAACAAAAACTTGATGATGTCGTGATAAGCTGCGTTAATGGTGTGGGTGTAGAAGTAAATACTGCAAGCTCACAGTTATTAAAATATGTTTCAGGTTTGGGACCAAAACTTGCTCAAAGTATAGTTGAATACAGGAATGATAAAGGTCCGTTTAAAAACCGGGAAGAATTAAAAAATGTTCCGAGGCTTAAAACTAAAGTATTCGAGCAGGCGGCAGGATTTTTAAGAATTCAAAATGGTGAAAATCCTCTCGATGCAAGTGCTGTGCATCCTGAAAGTTATTTCATCGTCGAAAAAATGGCGCAGGATATTGGCTGCACTGTGAAAGATTTAATTTCGTTTCCGCAGTTCAGAGAAAAAATCGAAATAGATAAATATGTTTCTGAAACAGTCGGATTACCAACGCTTGAAGATATAAAAGCAGAACTTGCAAAACCCGGTCGTGACCCGAGAGAGAGATTTGAAATTTTTGAATTCGCAAAAGAAGTGAGTAAGCTCGAAGATTTAAAAGCCGGAATGAAGCTTCCGGGAATAGTAACCAACGTTACAAACTTCGGAGCTTTCGTGGATATCGGCGTTCACCAGGATGGGCTCGTTCACATCAGCCAGATAGCAGATGGTTATGTAAAAAATCCGGCAGATGTTTTAAAGGTACAACAAAAAGTAATCGTAACAGTTGTTGAAGTTGATTTGGTCAGAAAAAGGATT
>PNBM01000288.1 GCA_003135995.1 Ignavibacteriota bacterium
TACAATTTTCAATGTTAAATGTTAAATAGAAAATTAAAAGAGCAAGTAAAACTGTAATCAATTTTTTCATTTATGTTTCTCCAATATTATTAAATTATGAAATATTTTCTCGTTCCAGTTTTCAAGCAGTCGAACGAGAAGTTAAATTTTTATTTCAACAAAATCATTTTCTTCGTCTCGCTATATCCTTCAGTTTTTAATTTATAAATATAAACTCCACTGGAATATTGTGAAGCATTGAAAGTTGCTTCGTATACACCTGCGGTTTGTTTTTCGTTTACAAGTGTTTCCACTTCTCTGCCGAGTGCATCAAATACTATTAACCGCACATGTACGTTACGAGGAATTGCATAGCGAATCGTTGTTGACGGATTAAACGGGTTCGGAAAATTTTGCGCAAGGTCATATTTTGTTGGCAAAACTACCGATACTTCTTGAACCCGAATATTAATATTTGTTAAACTGACCATTATATCGCCTCTGCCATTGCCACCCGAATATGGAGCGTTGAGATTTAGTGGATTGTTGAGACTTTCAAGCATTACATCGCCTTTGCCATTGCCTCCCGAATACTGTGCTTGCAGTAATACCGGAAGTGCGAGTATTAGCACTATATAAATTATTATCTTTTTCATTTTATTTGTTTGTTTATTATTTTTGAAATGTTGTTATCAAAAATTATTTACGTTTGGACTCCACTCTAAACCCCGAGTTTAGAGTATTGTTAACCCCGGTTAAGGCGCCACACGAACTCCACGACCGCCCTGACCTTGGTCACGGTAATTGACGTAGTTCGCCGCACCGTCTCGGTCAGAAACTCGCGAGCCAGCAGCAGTACTGTACAAACAACCGCCGCGGTAACCGGCGCCTAAGCCAGTTGTGCCGGGCCAGAGCGATACATCTGCATTACCGTTTACATCAAGCAATCCATTGCCATTCGAGCCCGTAAATGCTCTACCTGTAGGATTACCTATTGTTACAGGATGTTCCCATTCATTGCCGCTCATTTCCATTATTCCGTAATACGTGGCGCCTGATGTTACTCTGCCTGCATTTAATCCATTACCTGCAAAAATACCTACTCGAACAGGTCCATTTATACCGCCACTATATGGGATAGTTATGGTATATGCCGCATTTCCATCTGTGACGCTGTAATTGGTTGCTATGTTTTCGTTGGTCAATCCATTATTACTTAGTGTGTATGGACTACTTGCTATTCCCGTGGTGCCCCAGGCATATTCGTTGGGTACGGCCGTTTGTGTTCCGCGACAAGCTTTTTCGAATTCAAGTTCTGTCATCGGGCGCAAACCACTCCAATCAAGATATGCCGCTAAATCAGCCCAACTTATAAAATTACAAGCGACATAGGGGTTAGTGGTGCTGTAAATTCCGCTGGATACTGTAATACCGTACCTATAACTTGTACTTGAAGTAGAATAACGATTTGAAGCCTGCGCCTGTGTCAGACTATTCAAAAAGTCCACATAACCCTGTTGGCTTATTTCATATTTCATACAGTAGAAGTCATTGTAACCTTTAGGAAAAGCGGCAGGGATAGGACCGAGCGCATCACCGGCTTGAGTGGATGGAGTGTAGTAGAGGTTATCAGTTGCAGTTCCCACTGTGATTGCACCTTCGCTTGTAATTTGATAAGGATTAGAAGTTGTAGGATACTTGTAAAAAGCGTTATTTTCCGTTCCGCCGCTACCAACATAAAAGCTTCCTTGCGGTACATATACCTGCTCGATAGCATATACACGAATATCTATTACTGCGTTATCTGCTACACCGTTGGCACCATAATTCCAGCGGAGTTGTACACCTGTTTTGGAAAATGTACCTGCGCCAGCAGCATCGCGGTATATGAATGCGCCTATTCCCGGATTGGTTGCTGGGTCAAATGGTAACGCAGGGTCAAGCAGACCTGTAGATATTGTACTCCCTGCCGGGTTGATGTGTCCCGTATTATTCAGCCAAGCATGTTGCCAAGCGCCTGTGCCTATACGGTACTTAACAAACACCCATGCTGCATCCCAATTATTCGGCGCAGAGGAAGTTCGCCAGGAGTTTTCCCAAGTAATGTCGAATTTTACCATAATATAGTGATTTGTGACATTTTGTCCCGTGAGACTGAAGTTGGTGACATTGACGTTATTTGCAAAGCCGCTGTAACTTGCAAACATAAACAGGCACGACAAAAGAAGTAAAACATTTTTTGTTTTCATTGTGTTTGATATTTAATTGTTATTTTAAAATTCCCGTTACTCGTTTGCTGGTAACGAGTTTGAAATTATTTAATTAACATTTCCAATGTTAATTGTTAAATGTAAAATGAAGACAAATGTTAACAAATAAATTAATTTTTTTAATTTGTATATTTATGTTTATTTGAATTTATTTTATCAACATCATCCGTTTCGTTTCGCTAAACCCTTCCGTTGTCAATCTATAAAAATAAACTCCACTTGGATATTGAGAAGCATTGAAAGTTGCTTCATAAGTTCCGGGTGATTGTTTTTCGTTCACGAGTGTTTCTAATTCCCGACCGAGTGCATCATAAATTCTCAGTGTCACTACTGGATTCCTGCTTTCGCAGGAATGACAAACAGAAATTTCATAGCGAATGTTTGTTGTGGGATTAAACGGATTCGGATAATTCTGATTTAATGAATATTTATCAGGAACATTACTGCTAATTTTAGAAACAAAAATGGAACCCCCATTTGTAGTTTTAACCATCAGACCATTTTTGCCTACTGCATATCCGTTATAGGAGCCGTAAAACATAATGCCTAATAGTTGATCTCCGTATGTCGAATTTTGATTGGTCCAATTTGCTCCTGCATTATTTGTTCGTATAATTCCATCTCCTCCGGTTGCAAACCCTGTATTCGCATTTATAAAATATAAATCATTCATTTTATAATTATAAGAAACGGACCAGCTTATTCCTGCATTTGTAGTTTTACAAATTCCGTTTTGTCCACAAACATAACCGTTATTAGCATCCGTAAAAAATACACCGTATGCCTCAGAACCAACTCCTGAATTTGTAATGCTGTTCCAGTTATATCCACCATTAGTAGTTTTCAGGAGAATATTATTACTTTGTCCCCAACCGACTGTATAACCTGTATTTGCATCAGTAAAAAATACATCTACCAGTTCCATATTTATACCGCTTATCGGCGAAGCAAGTCGGTTCCAATTAGAACCCCCATTAGTAGTTTTCAGTAATACTGATTGCAATATTTGAGAATTGCTATATACAAAACCAACACCATAACCGGTAGATGCATTCGGAAAATGAAAATCCAATATTGCTGCAGTATCCGTTGATGTGTAAGCAAGTGACCAGTTATTTCCTGCATTTGTAGTTTTACAAAGATTAAATCCGCTTATAAATCCGGTATTAGAATTTAAGAAATATACACAACTTCCACCAATATTATTACCGGCAAACTGAAACCAGTTTAAACCACCATTTGTAGTTTTACTGTTAATTGCATTGTTCATCGTTGCATCAAACCCGGTAAAATAAACAGTATTTGCATCAACTACAGATAATCCCTCAAGTCTTATTGTAGTTCCGGTATTAATTTGAGACCACTGGCTTTTACAATTTTCAAAGTCATATGGAAAATTTTTAATTAAAAGAGCGAGTAAAATCAGAACTAATTTTTTCATTTTTGTAACCCCTTTATTTTGAGATTAGTAAATATTTTTGATCGTGCAACTGTTCAAGCTATCATACAAAAAAATAAATTTATTTTATAAATATCATTTGTGTTTTCTTAATATTAACATTTAAATTTTATTCATCAAAACGCATATCCGATTCCGAAACCGAAACTGATTAGAGGAATTACGCCTTTACCGCTGCCTCCATCATTCCAGAACCCCGCTCCTGCTCCAAGTGACCACTGAATTACAAATCCGTCCTTTCCGTTTGACAATTTACTCCTGTTACCGATTTCAAATTCCAGTCTAACCACGGTTGGTTTATGCGGAACTGTAGTCTGTGATGTATCGGTAATACCCGTAACAGAATTATAGTTTTTAACAGTTTTTACCTCATCATATTTCGCGAAAGTACCATCTAATGCACCCCCAAGAAAGAAACCTTCAACAGATCTATTACCCGGATAATACCTTATATGAGTTCCTATTCCCCAACCGGAAAATGTACTTTTGATGGATTCTGCATTGTCTACATCTTTTTTCTTACCTTCGAACTGAAGTGCGTAGCGGGATAAAAAAGTCACAATATTTAACTTTAATCCCATGCTCAGACTTCTTAATAATGCCCTGTCGTATTCAATATTTGTAAGAAGAGTAAATAATCCTATGGGTTGAATGGTAATTGAGTTATCTGCTAATAATTCTTTTATCTTATTCTGACTAATATCTGATTTTAAACCGGATTTAATATCTTTGCTTTTAATGCTGTCTTTATCAATCTTTTTAGTTTCATCCTTCTTAATAATGCTGTCTTTTTCGACTTTTTTTGTATCATCTTTCTTTATAACGACTTCTTCCCTGGTCATTTTTTCGATTTCATCCATCTTGAAAACAAATAAATTATTATCACCTGTTTTTATTTTTATTGATTCTCCGGGAATCTGTTCTAAAATAATTCCGTGAATAATACTTCCGTTCTTTAAATAAACAACATCTTCATATTGCTGTGCATAAGAATAAATTGAGAATATTTGCGAAAAAATAACTATTGAGATTAAACATATTATATATTTCATTTCATTTGTTCCTTTTGGTTATAATTTTAATAAAATTTAAAATAATGTTTTTCTTTAAAAGAATTATTTTTTAACATATTTGTTATTTTTCTTCCACCCGCCCTCATTATAGAGCTGCAGCACCTCGTTATCAGTTATTGCACGATTAAAAATCCTGATATCATCGAGGTTACCGTTGAAAAAGTGTCCTGATGCATTGCGACCAATTTTCAAGTATGCATAGTTGCTTCCGAGTGTACCGGATACATTTAATGAATTATAAAACTGACCATTAAAATATATATTCATTGTACTGCCGTCAAATGTCCCTGTAATGTGATACCAGGTATTATATTGTAATGTTGTGCATAAACTTACGTTATTTTGCGAATTGTTCGGAAAGTTCATCTGGAAATTTATACATTGATATGTTGAATCATACCATAATCCGTAATAACCTGCTGTATTGTCATACCCCTTTCCGAGTAAGCAACTTGTATAATCGAGACGGTAAAACATAACCCAGGCAGACAGAGTTAGCCCGGTTGTTGGTTGAATAGATGAACTATGCGTTACATTAATGTATGAATTTGAGCCATTGAAGTAGTAGGCTGAATTTGAATTATAAAACCTATCCATTGTTAAAGTTGCTCCGTAGTTCAGTCCATTGTTATTATTACCGCTTTCATCAATTGTATTACCGTTAAAAGGATAATAAGCAACGAGACCGTTAGTTGGTAATCCAACCGTAGTAAATCTCCAGACATTGCTATAAGTTACACCATAGTTATAAATAGCCTTGATTTGCCAATAATATGTTCTATTACCCGTAAGAGGTGAAGAAATAAAGTAATAAGGATTATATACTTCAGAAATAAAATTGAACGGAGGATTAATAGTATCTAAATATATATCATACCTGAGATTGTTCGAGGAACCATTATAATTCCAGCTGAGTTGAGGTGTGAGTGAAATATCTTTAGCGCTATCGGGAGGATTCGGGTTATATATTGTTGATCCACCCATATTAGTAGTAGTAAATCTCCAGATGTTACTTTCATACTGATTGCCGTTAAACAATGATCTGACCCTCCAGAAATAAGTTTTGTTGCTTAAAAGAGGTGAAGTTATAAAGTAACTATTTGAATTTACGTGAGCTAATAATTTATTCGGTGGATTTATGGTATCTAAATAAATATCAAAATTAATATAACTACTACTATCATTATAAATCCAATTCAACTGCGGCGTGAGTGAAACCCCCGAAGCATTATCAGCAGGTTGTGGGTCATGCAGGAAATTTTGTTCCTCCCCGTTATCGCTGTCACTTCCTAACTTAATCTTACAAGAAGATAGAAAAACAAAAAAAAGTAATAAAATAAAACAAACTGTAAATTTTCTCATTTTTTTCTATTGTTAATTTTTTAATAAAATTATTTACTATATTATTAATTTTTTGAATTCGTTATTTAATATAAAATGACAGTTTTTAAAAAATCATTTTTGACTATATTTTTTATTAAAACTAATCATATCTTTAAATGTTTATTCTTTATTTACTTTTCGACCTCACCCCATCCCAAGCGGTCTTCCCGACAAGTCGGGATTTCGCAAAATACGCACAACCTACGAGGAGAGGGGGTCACTTGAATTACTAATTTTAATTGTTCTATTAGCAGTCATTATTTTATCAAAATCATTTTCTTCGTTTCGCTGAAGCCATCGGTTATCAATTTATAATAATAAACTCCGCTTGAATATTTTGATGCATCAAAAGTCACTTCATAAGTTCCCGGAGTTTGTTTTTCATTTACAAGTGTTTCAACTTCACGACCCAGCATATCGAAAACTACAAATCTTATAAAACCATTCTTTGGTAATTCATATCGAATGTTTGTTGTTGGATTGAACGGATTCGGATAATTTTGCTCTAATGAATATTTAGATGGAACGACTTCGGAAATCTGTTTAATTCCGATAAAATCACTTAAAGGGCGACGCCAGACTTGTCCACCTGTTCCCGCAAAAATGTAATTGTTTATGATAATAAAAGCGCAAATTGGCGGAGCGGGAGACCAAGTGAATCCGTCATTTTTAGTTATCCAGGTTGAACCATTATTGGATGAAAAGTAAACTCCCCAATAAGTATTCGGATAATCTATACCTGCTAATAAATTAGAACCAATTATGGCAACAGAAGTAACATCTCCAGCCGGAAAACCACTATTAATAACAGTCCAGTTTCCTCCATTATTAGTTGAAAGGTAAACTCCACCAGCATCTCCTCCTGCAAAAATTTTTGTTCCTGAAATAACAATGGACCTGACCCATACAGGAGGGGGAGATGTCTGAGTCCAGCTTCCGCCGTTATTAGTTGAAAGAGAAATTCCTGTATTAGTTCCTGCGAATAAGTTTGATCCGTTTACCGCAAAAGAGAAAACACCTAAACCTGTTAAACCGCATGAAGACCAGTTTGTTCCGTTATTCGATGAACGGAATACTCCAGCACTATTATCACACCCTGCAAAAATATAATTTCCGCTTACGGTAAGAGCTTGGACCCTCATCTGAGTCAATCCGTTATTGACAGCAGTCCAGCTACCGCCATTATTTGTTGATAGGAATACACCTGCTGTACGGGTGCCGGCAAATATATTTGTTCCGGAAACTGCAAGACATTGCACATTATAGGGTGATAAACCTGAATAATTCCAGTTTGTGCCGTAATTGTTTGAAAAATAAACTCCGTTACCCGGTCCGCTATTTTGTCCTTCACTTCCTGCATATAAAGTATTTCCATTTAAAACGAATGATATAACATTGTAAGTTCCAATTCCATTGCTATATTGCGCCCACTGTGCAGAGCAATTGTCAATGTTTAATGATAAATTATAAATGAAAAGAGCGAGTACTAATGTAATTAATTTTTTCATTATATTTTTTTTATTTTAAGAAAAATTTTGAATTTTTATTGTTAAAATTACTTTGTTAATAGCATTTTTTTCGTCTCGCTGAAGTCATCTGTTGTTAATCTATAAAAATAAACTCCACTGGGATATTTTGAGGCATCGAATGTTACTTCGTAAGTTCCCGCATTTAATTTCTCATTTACAAGAGTTTCAATTTCTTTCCCGAGGATGTCATAAACTTTGAGAATGATCATCCCTCCTTCTCCCTTTTTAAGGGGGGAATTAAGAGCAGGCATATTAAACTTTATTTTTGTTTTCGGATTAAATGGATTCGGATAGTTTTGGTCCAAAGAATATGATGATGGAACAACTTCAGAAATTTGTTTTATCCCTATAATCTCGTTTAGTGGTCTTCGCCAGATTCCTGTATTATCTTTTCCTGCAAATAAATAACCATTATAAATAAATAGACTACGGATTCCAGAACCCATTGGCATTCCTTCATTTCTCTGTGTCCATGTTTGTCCGTAATTACTTGAAACATTGAATGTACCATCGTCATAACCGGCAAATATATTAGAACCGCTTGATGCAAGAGCCCATGTTCCGCCAATATTAATTAATACTGACCAATTTTGACCGGAATTAGTTGATAAATAAATATGACCTCCGGCTCCTAAAAAAATATAGTTGCCACTAATAGTAAAACAGTTCGGATTAACATTCGTTAATGTTTGTGTCCAATTCTGACCACTATTTGTCGAAGTATATATTGAACCATAATCATGATTTGAACTATCACAATTTGCATAAATATTTGTTCCACTACCGGCAATTTCACGCATATTATAACCATACAATGCATATTGTGTCCAGTTTTGTCCATTATTTGTTGACCTATAAATTCCAGAATAGAAATAAGTAGTTGCAAATATATTACCCCCAATTACCACAAGACCTAAAACATATTTATTGTTCAGTGATGTTTGAGTCCAGTTTTGACCATTATTTGATGAAACATAAATACCATTCCCACCTGTACCTGCAAATATATTTGAACCATTTACGACTAATGCATATACAGTTTGATTGTTTAAGGAACTTTGTACCCAATTCACACCATTGTTTGAAGACATATAAACTCCATTTGAGTCAGTACCTGCAAAAATATAATTCCCATTTGATGTAAATGGATAAACGTCATGATTATTCAAAGAAGTTTGCACCCACTGTGCAGAGCAATTATCAATTTTCAATGTACAATGTACAATTAGAACAAAAGCTAATATGTAAATTAATTTTTTCATGATATTTTTTTTATTATAAGAAAAATTTTGAATTTTTATTGTTAAATTTACTTTGTTAATAGCATTTTTTTCGTCTCGCTGAAGTCATCTGCTGTTAATCTATAAAAATAAACCCCGCTTGGATATTTTGAGGCATCCCATGTTGCTTCATAAGTTCCGGGTGATAATTTTTCATTTACAAGAGTTTCAATTTCTTTTCCAAGTATATCATAAATTTTTATTTTTACTAATGTACTTTTCGGTAAATCGAATTTTATATTCGTTGCAGGATTAAATGGATTGGGATAGTTTTGATAAAGGAGAAAATTTTCCGGAATATAATTGCTTATCGGTTTAATACCTATAGTAAATGTATCAATAATTGCAGTCCAGATTGAGCCGGCGGAGCCGTTACCCTCAGCCCAGACAGGTCTTACTTTATTATTATATGCAGCTAATCCTATATAGTCACCGTAATATACACTGCACAAACTAAATTGATTTGAATTCACTTTCACATTGGCAAAAGTACTTCCGCCGTCGGTGGAACGTGCAAGATAGAGGTCTATATAAGCAATATTTGGTGCACTTCTGTTGTCATAAAATGAGCAATATAAATTTCCATTTGCCTGGTCAACTGCTATATGAGTAAAATAATGAGCTTTATTCTGCAAATTAATCGGGTCATTATTAACACGGACAGGCTGACTCCAATTAATTCCCATATTTGTAGATTTTGATAGCCAAACGTCCGTTCTATATAAACTGCCTGTATTATCAATCCAGCTTAAATATACGGTTCCTTTGTTGGGACTATTACTGTTATCACAATCAATCCACGGAGTACCATCATAAGCACATCCATAACTAAGGTAATAATTCCATCCGTCGTTTAATGATGATATTCTTATATTCTCATCAAGCCATGAATTACCTGCATCGATTGACCTATCAAATACAACACCAATAGAGTCCACCCACGCAGCATAAACCTGACCTTCAGGACCTGTACAACAAACACATCCTTCGAGATAATCTCTTTTGAAACCGATACCTATACCTGCTTTTTTGCTTATACGTTTAGGAATACTGAATGTCTGTCCATGGTCTGTTGAACGACAGAAATATGCGTTTGAACTGTCATTGCGGGAGTTTGTAGTATGTATAGTATCTGCTTGTGTATAAACAACATATATATTATTCTGGTAAATGCTATTAGAATTGTCTACGCAAATAGTCGGCATATCATCCATTTTTGGACTACAATTAGCAAAGGTATCTGTTACCCAATTTGCTCCGCCGTTAGAAGATTTCATACAATATAAATAACCGAGGAGAGGCGGGTTAATCCAGTTTCCAAAATCACCGGTAAAATAAAAATTTCCTAATTTATCTGAAGCAATTCCCGGGTCGCAATAAAGTATTCCAAATGCAGGATATAAAATACCACCTGACCAATTTAATCCTCCATTTGTTGTATAAAAATAACTGCACCTATTAATACCTTGATAAGTAGAGTTTGTTCCAACAACCATCTGATTTGGATTAACAGGATTTATTGCTATACTCGTTTNNATTACTTATCATTATATTTTGATACTGACCGAAAATAATATCAGATTTTAATACTAATATCAGGAAAACTAAGGTAATAATTTTTTTAAAATGATTTTTATCTTTCATAATTAATGCAAAATTTATTTTTATTTTTAAAAATATTACGTGTGATTAAATTATTTGCTGTCAAGAATTTATTCATGATTGTATTGGAAATTTCATACATAATTTAATGAAATAAATATTCATTTTAAAATTATCATCTTTTTTGTCTCAATAAAACTGTTTATTTTTAATCGATAAAAGTAAATTCCGGTTGATATATCCGATGCGTCAAAATTAATTTCGTAACTTCCTGAATTCAAATATTCCCTGACAAATGTAGAAATTAATTTACCAGTAATGTCAAACACTTCAATTTCGGCATCTCCGGGTTTACTGATATTGAATCCAATTTTAGTATTTGGATTAAAGGGATTCGGGTAATTCTGCTTTAATGAATATGATGATGGAATATTTTCTCCTATTTTTTTTATTCCGATATTATAAAATGTATCGATTATTGCGGTATAAATTGAAGTTGTACTGTTTTCAACTCTTGTCCAGATAGGTCGAATATGTCCGTTAATTGCGCTTATATTTATATAATCACATAACAACGAATTGGTAATTAAAAAGAAAGGAGTAGAACTAATTTTAATATTACGAAATGTTTCACCTCCATCAGTTGAGCGTGCTATATAAACATCAGCATAATAAGCGGGAAGATTTCTTTCGTCATAGAAGACAATATACAAATAACCTGTAGTCTGGTCAACTGCCATCCAGTTAAAAAATTGTTGTTTACCGGGAGGATCGTTC
>PNBM01000209.1 GCA_003135995.1 Ignavibacteriota bacterium
CTTATGAATCTTATAAATCTTATAAATCTTTTAAATCTTTTAAATCTTTTAAATCTTTTAATCTTATAAATTTTACAAATCTTATAATCCAATATTAGTTCATATAAACTAAAATAATTTTTATATAAATTGAATGAATTATAAAAATTTGATATTGAAGAAAATTTTATCAGTTGTCGGAGCCAGACCAAACTTTATGAAAATGGCTCCTGTACATAAGGATTTAAAAAAATATAAAAAAGTTATTCATAAAATTGTTCACACCGGTCAGCATTATGATAAAAAAATGTCTGACATATTCTTCAATGAACTCGAACTGCCTAAACCAAATATTTATCTTGGAGTGGGCTCCGGATCACACGCTGAGCAGACAGCCCAAATAATGATAGAACTTGAAAAAGTTATGTTAAAGGAAAAGCCGGACCTGGTATTAGTTTATGGTGACGTCAACTCAACTATTGCCGCAGGTTTGGTTTGTTCTAAAATTATGAATGGTGACGGAAATTGTATTCCGCTTGCTCATATTGAATCGGGGTTACGGTCAAACGACAGGACTATGCCTGAAGAAATAAACAGAATACTTACCGATAACATTGCCGAATTTCTTTTTGTAACGGAAAGGAGCGGGTACGAAAATTTAATCAGCAGCGGTTTTAAAAGAGAAAATATTTACTTCTGCGGGAACACTATGATTGATTCCTTAAAAGGTTTCCTGTTAAAAGCTGACAAATCAAGAATTCTAAAAAATCTTTGTATTTCTGAAAAAAAATATGCACTAATTACTCTTCACCGTCCGTCAAATGTAGATGATAAAGACAACCTGGGAAAAATTATCAAAATTTTTAAGAACATTAACAAAATAAATCCGAATACGGATATAGTTTTTCCTGTTCATCCGAGAACATTGAAAATGATTGATAAATTTAAATTAAGAAAAAAGATAGATACTGTTAAAAATCTGATTTTAACCGGACCTCTCGGGTATCTTGATTTTCTGATGTTAATGAAGAATGCGAAATATGTGCTTACCGATTCAGGAGGAATACAGGAAGAAACTACTTACCTGAAAATACCGTGTCTCACTTTAAGAGAAAATACCGAAAGACCTATAACGATTTCAGAAGGAACGAACGTGCTATGCGGTCTCGATGAAAAAAAGATTTTTAAAACTATAAAGGAAATTGAATCCGGCAAATTTAAAAAAAGTACAATTCCGAAATTCTGGGACGGTAAATCTGCCGAGAGAATAGTAAAAATTTTATTATCAAAAATTTGATTCATTTAAAAAGGAGATAAATAAATGTCAGAAGAAAACAAACAAGAGGTTGCGGGATTACCGGAGAATGCTTATAAGGAACTGAAAGAAGGTGAAACTTATAAACCGATAATGCTGCCTGATAAAATTTATCCCGAGGTAAATTTCCGTTCCGTATTCTGGGGATTGCTGATGGCAATAATATTTTCTGCCGCAGCTGCTTACCTTGGCTTAAAGATAGGACAGGTCTTTGAAGCAGCAATTCCAATTGCAATTATTGCAGTCGGACTTTCATATTTATCAAAAAGAAAAAATGCACTCGGGGAAAATGTCATTATACAATCGATTGGAGCAAGTTCGGGCGTAATTGTTGCCGGTGCGATTTTCACTTTGCCTGCACTTTACATCTTAAATCTTGAAGCACAATTTTACCAGGTCTTCTTATCTTCACTACTCGGCGGTATACTCGGAATACTTTTCTTAATCCCATTCAGAAAATATTTTGTTGCTGAAATGCACGGAAAATATCCTTTCCCGGAAGCTACCGCAACAACGGAAGTTCTGGTGTCGGGAGAAAAAGGCGGTGACCAGGCTAAATTATTATTGGTTGCAGGTATAATCGGCGGAATATACGATTTTATTATTGCTACATTCGGTTGGTGGAGTGAAGTATTCACAACACGCGTATTGCCTGTTGGAGAAATGCTCGCGNNATAAAGCAAAACTTGTTTTTAAAATAAATGTCGGCTCGGCGGTTCTTGGTCTCGGTTATATTGTAGGATTAAAATATGCCGCTATTATCGCCGCAGGTTCATTCGTCGGGTGGTATATGATTATCCCAATCATAAATTATTTTGCACCCGGAATGACATTAGCCATCGGTGCTAATGTGACTAAAATTGTCGGACAAATGTCTGCAGAAGAAATTTTTAAATTCTATGTCAGACCGATAGGTATAGGCGGTATTGCAATGGCAGGTGTAATCGGGATTATAAGGTCATCAAAAATTTTGAAAAGTGCTTTCTCTCTTGCTGTAAAAGAAATCACAGGAAAACATAAAGTGAGCAGTGAAACTTTGAGAACGCAAAGAGACCTTCCGATGGGGATTATTGCAGGCGGAATTCTTGTAACTGCAATTATCATTTTTATTTTCTTCTGGTTAGGAGTTGTACACGAATTAGGCTTTGCTTTAATAGCACTTGCAATAGTTATGATTATTGCATTCCTTTTCACGACTGTTGCCGCTAATGCGATTGCGATTGTCGGAACGAATCCTGTTTCGGGGATGACATTAATGACATTGATTATTACTTCTGTCGTTATGGTGTCTGCGGGATTATCGGGAACAGCCGGAATGATTTCAGCACTTGTAATCGGCGGTGTTGTTTGCACGGCACTTTCGATGGCGGGCGGATTTATTACAGATTTGAAAGTCGGTTATTGGCTCGGCACAACGCCGCGAAAACAGGAGGCGTGGAAATTTCTCGGCACCATCGTCTCGGCCGCGACAGTTGCTGCGGTTATTCTTATTCTCAACAAGGCCTTTGGATTCAAGGGCGAGGGGGC
>PNBM01000173.1 GCA_003135995.1 Ignavibacteriota bacterium
AGGAGCTTTTTCCATATCTGCAATTTGATACTATCAGAAAAATAGTTTACCAGGTGTCTAAATAAATACACTAAAGTAATAATTATTAAAAGCCGGCTTTATTTTAAAGCCGGCTTTTTTTATTTTTGTTAGAGTTTTTAACGATTTATGAGTTTAATTAAAAAATTTTGATATGACGTACAACAATGATATTCTCGAAAAGCTTCTCGTTGAATTTATTAAAAACGAAACAAATCGAATCGGGCTAAAAAAAGTTGNNAATCGGGCTTTCAGGCGGAATTGATTCTGCCGTATCCGCATATCTTTCTGAAAAAGCGCTTGGTGCAGATAATGTTCTTTGTATCCTGATGCCCTACAAAACGAGCAGCAAAGATAGCATTGAAGATGCGAACAGAGTTATAAAAGCACTTAATGTTAAATCAAAGAAAATTGAAATTACTGAAATGGTCGATGCATATCTCGAAAAAATAAAGGATAGTAATATTTCAAATGTTCGAAAAGGTAATTTAATGGCACGAATGAGAATGATTGTATTGTATGATGAATCTGCAAAAGAAAATGCACTCGTTATAGGCACAGGGAACAAAACAGAAATCCTTCTCGGTTATTCCACAATATTCGGAGATTCCGCCTGTGCAATCAATCCGCTTGGAGACCTATATAAAACTCAAATATTTTCTTTAGCAAAACATCTTGGAGTTCCCGAAGAAATCATAGAAAAAAAACCATCCGCCGATTTATGGGTCGGACAATCAGACGAAGAAGAGCTTGGAATTAAATATGCCGAAGTTGATAAATATTTATTTCACCGGATTGATGAGAGAAAATCCGTCGAAGAAATGTCGGAATACGGATTCGATAAAATATATTGCGAACGAATCGAAAAAATGATATTCAGAAATCAGTTCAAACGTCTTCCGCCAATCATAGCAAAAGTTTCAAACAGAACCGTTAATGTAGATTTCAGATACAACAGGGACTGGAATACATAATTGATATTCAACATATCGTTCTAATATTTTATAAATAACACATTCTATGAAAATCAGACAAAGTAATTTAATTAGTCCGGTTATATTTTTCGTTTTAAGTTTATATCTTTCAGGCTGCGGAACAACCGGAATGTATATCTCAAGATACGATCCCGTTAATTCAGATGGTGATTCTTTAGTATTATATTTAGGGCATAAAGATGCATATGACAGTACAAAAATTAAGAATGATAAATTATTAATATTAATTCAGGGCTCGGGTAGGGAAACTGTTTCGAAAAGATTTATCTGGGGAATAAAAGCTGCAGAACTCGGCTATGATATTCTGTTTTTGGAAAAATATGCTTTTAACGATAAATTAAAATTCGATAATTCGGATTGCCGTGAAAGAAGAGTTAATGATATTAATTTCGAGATAGATTTTATTAAAACAAAAATTTATGGTAACAAACTAAAAGAAATCGTTCTGTTTGCGGAAAGTGAGGGAGGTGAAATAGCACCCGAAATTGCCTGTTCGAACAGCCTTGTAAAAAGAATGATTATCTTTGGAAACGGCGGTTTGTCAGGTACGGAAAAAATTAAGATACTATTTGACAAAGAAAAACAAATGAATTATAGTGGGTATTTAACTTTATCCGGAATTAAAACTATTGAAGATTTGAATAAGCAGCTTGATGATATAAAGAATAATCCTACTAATGATGAATATTTTCTGGGTCACACTTACAAATACTGGAACAGTTATATTTATTATGATATAGATGATTTTTATGATAAATTAAATATTCCTTCTCTGATTATTATCGGTGAGAGAGATATGAGTGTGCCCTGCGAGAGTGTATCCCATCTTAAAGAAAAATATAAAAGCAAAAAGAATTTTAGTTTACATATAATCCCAGACCTCGACCATCAACTTGTAGATTCAAAGGGCAAAAAACAATTTAATAAAATAATGATAGATATTGTTTATCCCTGGTTCGAGAAAACATCAGTCAAATAATGAATTTTTACAAAGTGCTTTTTATAAAAGAAATATCTTTTGCATTTAAAATTAAATTTTTCTTTAGTATTTATTCATTTTAAATTAATTTCTTTGCAAACAGGCGAGAATAATTTTGGTTACAAGGCTGGAGAGACTGTGTGAAAACGACAAATCTGAGAAAAAGTGTGAAACAAAAACCTTGTATCTCGTCTGGATTCCAGCTTTCGCTGGAATGACAAGAACCTTGGGAAGCATTATCACACAGTCTCTGGAGCGTTGTAACCAGGACACCTTGGTTTGGCTTAGCCGGTTTAGGGATTACTAAACAGAAGAAAATATTTGCATCGTGAAAAAAATTCTGATATTAATATTTATTTTCATTTTCTCAAATGCGTTTTCGCAAATTCCGGAATATAAAAACGGTGTTGTCAGTTCGGCTCAGGAACTCGCTTCACAGGTCGGAATAGAAATCCTGAAAAACGGCGGGAATGCCATTGATGCTGCAGTTGGTGTTGGTTTTGCATTAGCCGTAGTTTATCCACAGGCAGGTAATATTGGCGGGGGTGGATTTATGGTAATACATTTTCCAAACGGGATGAACACTTCAATAGATTACCGCGAAAAAGCTCCCTTGCTTGCAAATAAAAATATGTATCTCGATAACGCCGGAAATGTGATAGAGGATTTAAGCACACTCGGACATCTCGCAGCCGGAGTACCTGGTTCTGTTGCAGGTATGCTGTACGCTCTCGATAAATACGGAACACTGAGCAGGGCTGATGTTTTGAAATATGCAATAAGTTATGCAGAAAACGGATTTATTATTAATGCAAGATTTGCTTCAGCTTTGAATGAGAACAGCAAGGAATTTAATAAATTCAATGGTTCTTCGAAACTTTTCGGACATCATTACAAAGCGGGCGATTTGTTTATTCAAAAAGAACTTGCCAATACTCTTAAAACAATTCGTGACAATGGAAAAGATGGATTTTATAAGGGCTGGGTGGCTGATTTAATTGTTACGGAAATGAAAAATGGTAACGGAATAATTTCGTACAACGATTTGGAAAATTACAATGCAGTTGAACGTGATGTAGTTAAAGGTACTTACAGGGGTTATGAAATTATTTCGATGGGACCTCCCGCAAGCGGCGGGATTTGTCTGATATATTTGTTAAATATACTTGAAAATTATAATTTGAAGGATTATGGCTTCGGAAGTGTAGAAAATGTACATTTAATGACTGAAGCGATGCGAAGAGTTTTTGCGGACAGAAGCGAATTCATGGGAGATGCAGATTTTGTTAATGTACCTATGGAAAGTTTAATTTCAAAAAAATATGCTCTGAAACAAATGTGGAATTATGATACAAAATTCGCTACTAATAGTAAAGATGTTAAACCCGGTGACCCTTATTACAAGGAACACGACCATACTACGCATTATTCCGTCGCTGATAAATTTGGAAATCTTGTTTCGACAACGACTACTTTAAACGATAATTTTGGAAGCAAGGTGGTTGTTGATGGCGCCGGATTTTTACTTAATGATGAAATGGATGATTTCTCTTCAAAGCCCGGTGTACCGAATATGTTCGGACTTCTCGGGAGTGAAGCAAATTCAATCTCACCCGGGAAAAGAATGTTAAGCTCGATGACCCCGACAATAATAACTAAAGATAATCAACCTTTTCTTGTCCTCGGTTCGCCGGGCGGCGGAAAAATTATTTCATCAGTTCTGGAAACCATTGTTAATATTATTGATTACGGTTTTGTTTTAAGAACTGCAATAGAATTGCCCAGATTTCATCATCAATGGTATCCGGATGTTTTGCAGGTAGAGGAAAATATGATGCTTAAGATGAATTACAGGGAACTAAAAAATATGGGTTATGATATTAAACAGGTTTCTGAATTCGGCAGGATTGATGCAATAATGTTCTTACCAAACGGCTCTATGACAGGTTATTCGGATTCACGAGGATACGGAAAAGCAATCGGGTATTAATTCAGCCTGAGAGTAATTACATATATATAATACATGAATTAATAAATATTTGAAATTAATACATTACAATCATTTTATGTATTATCTCAATAGTTGTGAAATTTAATCTAGATATGTATTGTTTTATAATGATATATAATCTATATAATGACGGATTAATATTGGTTAATGATTTTAACCAGAATTAAAGAAATAATTAATTTAAAAGCTTATGAAGAGACTTGTTTACTTTTTGCTTGTGTTTGTATTTAGCACTAACATTACCGGGAAAATATTTTCCCAGCAATATTGCATCACGGGCAGGTTCGATACAACATATTATTTCAATGCTTTGCAAATTGATACTTTAGGTAACGTTCAGTTCGGACAAAATACCGATTGGTTAGGAAGCACGATAAATCTGAAATTCATAATCGCTTATCCTAAAATTTCAGTTGACCCTCTGAATAAACGTCCGTTTATTCTTTTAATACATGGCGGTGGTTTTATTGACGGAGATAAGTATGATATGAAACCCGTAATGCTCGATTTTGCAATGAGAGGTTATGTATGTGCTTCAATTGATTATCGCCTCGGCTGGCAAACTAATGGTGATCCTACGAATTGTCTTGGAGACGGCTATTCGCTTGCTAAAGCAAATTACCGGGCTTATCAGGATTCTAAAGCGGCTTTAAGATATTTTGCTGCAAATGCAAATACTTACAAAATCGATACAGCTTACTTTTTTGTTGGCGGTATAAGTGCGGGTGCGGTAACGAGCCTTATGATTTCTTATGCGAACCAGCAGGATATTAATTCTGTTTATCCTTCATTAGTCACTGAACTCGGTTCGCTGGATTCTGCATCGAATACTTTAACAAATCGATTTACAATTAAATGTGCGTTAAGTTCATCCGGTGGTGTATTTGATTCAGCTTTTGTGAAAGCGAACACAAAAATTCCGGCAATTATGTTTCATGGAACGCTTGACCCGGAAGTGCCGTTTAATACAGGTTTCGCGTATTCGTGCACAAATTATGTACGCACAGAGGGTTCAAATGAATTAAAAAAACGTTTTCTTCATCTTGTAAAACCATTTGAAATAGATTATGTCCCGGGCGGCGGACATGAAAATTATTATCCATTGCCGTATGTACAATATCGTTCAATATTATTTTTAAAAAGATATTTATGTAATAATGCGCGGCAAATTATAATAGAAAATTATACAACTTTATTCGATTCTTCGCTTGGTGCATTTAACGGCGTGATTGCCCGGAATGAATCTGTTCCGGCTGAATATAGATTATACCAAAACTATCCTAACCCGTTCAATCCGATTACGATTATAAGATACCAGATTAAAGATTCAAGATTCGTAACTCTGAAGGTTTATGATATACTCGGACGGGAAATAGAAACGCTGGTCAAGGAATTACAAAATGCGGGTACATATGAAGCTCAATTTACTGAAAATCAAATATCGAGTGGGGTTTATTTTTATTATCTTGAAGTTACAGAACCCGGCAGTCAGAAATTGTTGTTCAAAGATGTTAAGCGAATGCTGCTGATAAAATGATTAAGTTTGCTATTCCCCCTTTCCTTTCAGGCTGAGTGTTCTTGACGGGGTACCCTCTGGGTCAATCCCGATTTTTCGGGAAGAGATGCGCGGGCAGGAGTGAGGCATTAAAATATTTCTT
>PNBM01000203.1 GCA_003135995.1 Ignavibacteriota bacterium
CTACTATCTACTTTGAAATAATAATATTTTTTAAAAAATAACAAATTATAAAAATAAATTCGAACAAACTCGGATTGGAGAAAAAAAATGACCGAAGAAATAATAATCGCCGGATTTGGAGGACAGGGAGTATTATCGATGGGACAGACGCTGGGATATGCGGCAATGGTAGAGAAGAAGAATGTAACGTGGATGCCGTCATACGGACCTGAAATGCGCGGCGGAACAGCGAACTGCATAACGATAGTATCNNAACGTGAAAGTAGCCAACATGGTGCTTCTCGGTTCATTCCTTGCAAGGCGACCGATAATACAAATAGACTCAATCTTAGCGGCACTGAAAAAAGTATTACCTGAGAGATACCACAACCTGCTTCCATTAAACAAAGAAGCCCTTCTCAAAGGAAAAGAACTCATGGAAGAGCTAATTGCTACGGTGGCAAGGTAAAGAGGATTTTAATTGATTTATAATAAAAATTAAGTTATTATTGAAATTGGATACTTCAAGTTCTATTTTAATAATTATATCATAAAATGCTATGGCTAATATAAATACAATACTGGAAAAGTCAACAAAAATAAATAGTGTTGATTGGGATAATTTAAGATTTGGAGTATTTTTTTCAGACCATATTTTCATGTCAGATTATGAAGATGGAAAATGGGATGAAGGAAATATTATTCCTTACGATTCATTGGATTTAGAACCTGCAAACTGTACACTTCATTACGGACAAACTATCTTTGAAGGATTAAAAGCATTCCCGTCTGTAAAAGGTGGTATAAATATTTTCCGTCCGGAAATGAATGCAAAAAGAATGAACAAGTCTGCAGAATTGATTTGCATTCCGCAATATGATGTAGATAATTTTATTCAGGCATTGCGGGAATTGGTAAAATTAGACCAGGATTGGATTCCAAAGAAAAGAGGAGAATCACTTTACATCAGACCGTTTGTNNTGTTCGGTTCAGGAAATTTTTTAGGAGTGAGTGCCTCAAAGTCGTATAAGTTTATAATTATTTTGTCTCCTGTTGCATCTTATTATGCAGAGGGATTGAATCCGGTCAAAATAATAGTTGAAACCGAACATGTCAGAGCCGTCAAAGGCGGTCTCGGTTCCGCAAAAACAGCAGCAAATTATGCTGCTTCAATGTTAGCAGGTGAAAAGGCTCATCAAAAAGGATATTCGCAGGTATTATGGCTCGATGGAGTTGAAAGAAAATATATCGATGAAGTAGGTGCAATGAACATTATGTTTGTAATAAATGACGAACTGATTACTCCATCATTGGATAAAGGGACAATACTTGCCGGAATAACGCGTGATTCAGTTCTTACACTTGCAAGGGACTGGGGAATGAAAGTCTCAGAACGGGAAATCNNGAAGCCCATAAGAAAGGGACACTCACAGAAGTGTTCGGTACAGGCACTGCAGCGGTAATTTCACCTGTCGGGTTATTGAATTACAAAACAGAAAATATGATTATCAATGATATGAAAATAGGTAAATATGCTCAAAAATTTTATGATACGATTACGGGTATTCAATACGGTGAAATTGAAGATCCTCACAACTGGATTGAACATATTAAGCTTTAATTTTGTTATAATATTTAGAATGTCATTCCCACTTGTGTTGAAGGGATTCGGCCTGGAAAACAGTCCGAACTTTCAGAACATCTGAGGGAATGACATTTGTTTTATAATTCAAATAAAAATTATGAAAACAAAAAAAATCTTATCGACATCATTATTATGTATCGCAGTTTTAATATTAATATCCTGCGGTAAAAATAAGATTATTCAATCAAGTGAAAACAAAGCGGGCGGTGAAATTTTATTTAAGAAAAATCCTGAAACATTCGTAACGAGCGATGGATTGAATATTAAAGGCTATTATTATTATAAATCATCCGGTAAAACAGAACCTTTGATAATACTTATACATCAGTTTAATTCCAACCAAAAACAATGGAGTAATGATTTTATTGATACATTGATGGAGAATGGATATAAAGTATTAACATATGACATCAGGTCACATGGCGAATCAGATAAAGCCGAAGTTGAATTTCAAAAATTGCTTACCGATAGAGAACAAACTCCAAAGGATCTTAAAGCTATTATAGAGTGGACAAAAAAACAAAAGGGTATTGATTCGAACCGTATCGGAATTGTGGGAACTTCGATTGGTGCGTCTCTCGCGCTTTATGGAAAATTTTACCTCGGAGTAAAATCTATAGTTGGAATCTCAGGAGGAAAAAGTACTTTTGAAGGATTAACCGGATTGCTCGAAGTGATGATGGGGCATCCTGTTATCAGAATAAAGAATGTATTATTTATTTGCGGCAATAAGGATGGAGATTATGCAAAAGAAGAACAATATATTTACGATAATTATGTTGACCCGCCGGAAGATTTTAAAATATTCGATTCAGATAAACACGGAAAAGATTTAATCAGTCAATTTCCGGAAATTAATAACCTGATAGTTAGCTGGTTCGCAAAAACACTTTAATAAAAAATAAAAAATAAATAATAAAAAATAGTAAAAGCATTTTATGTATTACTTTACACTGTGAATAAATACAAAATAGTAATTCATTTTATTAATTAGATTTATTTATTAGATCAATCAAAATAATTCATAGCTCTTATTTATTTTTTATTTTTTATTTTTTGAAGCTCTTACCAGATTGTTACAATTTTATCTTTAGCTCTCATCATACTATCTGAATCTTTGCAGCCGAAAGCATTAATAAATTCAAGCATATTTGAATATGGTCCGTTAACTCTGAATCTTGAAGGCGAATGAGAATCTGTATTTATTTGTAACAAATCCCGTTCAGGACTTTGGTTCAATCTCCATACCTGTGCCCAGCTGATAAAAAATCTTTGTTCCGGAGTAAATCCATCAATTAATTTTTTCTCTTTTCCTTCGAGTGACTTTTCAAGGGCATAATAAGAAACTGTTAAGCCTCCAAGGTCACCGATGTTTTCTCCGAGAGTCATTTTTCCGTTGACGTGAGCTTTATCGAGTGCATATTCATTAAACTGCTCGACGATTTTATCCGTCAACGCATTATATTTAGTCTCATCATCCTTTGTCCACCAGTCTTTCATATTTCCTTCGGCATCAAATTTTCTTCCCTGGTCGTCGAATCCGTGTGAAATTTCATGCCCGATTACAGCTCCGATTCCTCCGTAATTCAAGGCATCATCAGCCTCCGCGTCAAAGAAAGGAGGTTGAAGTATTGCGGCAGGAAAAACAATTTCATTTTTCTGAGCACTGTAATAAGCATTAACGGTTTGAGGTGTCATACCCCATTCATCCCGGTCAACCGGTTTCCCGATTTTATCAAGATTCTTTATATAATTAAATAATTGTGCCGATACAACATTATCGAAAAAAGAATTCCTGCTGATTTCCAAACCCGAAAAATCTTTCCATTTATCAGGATAACCGATCTTTACCACTATCTTACTTAATTTATATAAAGCAGCTTTTTTTGTCTCCGCACTCATCCATGATAAATTTTCTATACGATTCTTTAGTGAAGCCATTATATTACTCACCATTTCCTTTGCTCGCTCTTTTGCTTTCGGACTGAACATTTTTTCAACATAAAGCTGACCCAGCAATTCACCTGCAGAACGATTTACGACACCTGTCATTCTTTTCCATCTCGGCTGCATCGCTTTCTGTCCGGAAAGCACCTGTCCGTTAAATTTAAAACTTTCTTCGACGAAGGGCGAACTCAGATAACCGGAATTGGAATTAACCAGATGGAATGTAAAATAAACTTTCCATTCATTAATACTTACATCCTTCAACATCGTATTGAATTCTTTAAAGAAATCAGGCTGACCAACTATTAATCCCTTTGAAAAATATTTCGAATCAATCAAACCCATTTCGTTAAAATAAGTAGTCCAGTTGAAATCCGGAGTAAGGAATTGCAAATCGGTTAAATACATTTTATGATATGTTGCTTCAGGGTCACGCATTTCTACGCGTGTCATCGATGCTTTTGCAAGACGGGTTTCGATTTTAATTATTATGTTTGCATTATCAAATGCATCCGCTTCATTCAGACCCAAAAGCTTGAAAACATTTTTAACATGTTCAAAATATTTATTCCGTATATCGATTGATTTTTCATCATCCTTTGTATAATAATCTCTTTCAGGTAAAGTTAAACCGCCCTGACCCATTTGCAATATAATATCTTCGCTGCTTTTTTCATCCTGTCCCGCATATAAAGAAAAAACTCCGCCGAATCTGTTTAAACTTAAATATCCGATTAATTTATTTAAGTCGGGAATTGTAGCGATAGCGTTTATTTTGTCGAGATATGGTTTTAAAGGTGTATATCCAAGTGACTCAATTTTTGCCGAATCCATTGCTGTCGCATAAAGGTCGCCGATTATCTGGTAATTTGAACCTTTTTTTAAATTCGTTTTTTGTGTTGCCTCTTCTTCTATAGATTTACATATTTTATTGTTTTCATCGTCCAAAATTATGAAATTTCCCCATCTTGGAAATTCAGGGGGAACAGGATTATTTTTCAGCCAGTTACCATTAACATATTGATAAAAATCCTGACAGGGCAACACACTTTCATCAAAATTGGCTTTATTAATGCCTCTCATGGATTCGATTACCGGATCCTTTTGCGAATATGCATTTGCTGCAACGAAAAGCAAGCAGATTATTATTATTTTATACATTATATAGATTGTTTTAAGTTATTTAAATATATAGTAATTAAATATGATTACATAATAATTTATTTTGATTATTTATCTGATTTTACTTTCTATGATTTTTGTTAGATTTTCGAATGCTCTGAGCTCTTTTAATTTAACATTTAACATTGCTCTTAAGCGTTTTTCTGCCTTAAAATCTCATACAAAAACACCCCGGTTGATACTGATACATTCATAGAATCAAGTTTTCCGGACATAGGAATTCTTACAATAAAATCACATTTATCTATTAAAGATTTTCTTACTCCTTTACCTTCATTCCCGATTAAAAGCCCTATCGGCATCTTAAAATCCAT
>PNBM01000369.1 GCA_003135995.1 Ignavibacteriota bacterium
TTTTAAATTAAAGTTTCTAATTCATTTGAAGTTAATAATAATATAACGTTCCCAAATCCCGACATGTCGGGATATGTTGCGAATTATCTCGCCGCTTAGAATCAAATGTAAATAAAAAAAGCCGGAAGGAAANNCTTCGCTATCGGGACTATGATTAAATAACTATCGTTATTTAATCATTATCATCTTCTTCGTTTCCGTAAATCCATCCGTTATCAACCTATAAAAATATACTCCGCTTGATATTTGGGTATTTGTATATTGGTCAACGGAAAATGGGATTTCATATACTCCCGGTTGTAGTTTTTCATTTACAAGCGTTGCTATTTCTTGACCTGTAATATTATAAACCTTTAATGTAACAAATCTTGACTCTTTAATCTGAAATCTTATAATCGTAGATGGATTAAACGGATTCGGATAATTCTGCATCATCTCAAATTTATCAGGAACTTCCGAATTTATGGTCTTAATTCCGATTGAGATGTTGGAAATTGCACGCTTCCAAACTAATGGTGATGTGTTTGTTCCAATTGGATAAAAGGGAGTCATAGCGGCAAACACAGTATTATTTGTTATGAGCAGATTATTAACTGTAGTGTCAGCTCCAAGACCCTGATTTTTCTTTTGCCATGTCGCACCCATATCTGATGTCAGAAAAATTCCATTGTTTGTCCCGGCTATTACATAAGTACCATCGTTTGCAAGAGTATTAATAGTATAAATAGAGTCCATACCATTTGTTTTATTGCTCACGCGATTCCAGTTTGCACCTGTATTAGTCGATAGAAATACACCTCTTTCTGTACCTGCAAATAGATTCGTTGAACCTAATGATGACAATGAATGTACGGATAAATTTGTCAATCCCGTATTACATAAACTCCAGGTTGTACCTCCATTGAGTGAATAACCTACCCCATTGCTTTCCATTCCTAAAAAAATATTAATTCCAATTGTCGTAAAACAAGAAACCGCTGAAGGTACTGTTCCGAGGTCTCCCCAGGTTGCTCCGTTATTTGAAGATTTATAAACGTGAGCATTTTCTGCGCCTGCAAATAGATTCGAGGAGGATTGTGTTAAACTATTAATTTGTGTATTAGCAGGAAGTCCCGAGCTTGCATTTGACCATGTTGTGCCATTATTTCCAGAAACAAAAATGCCATTGTTCGTACCGACAAAAATATTTGTACTATATGGCATTATTGTTCTGATAACAGGATCGCCAAGGTTTGTGTTATCTGCCTGAGCCCAGTTATCGCCGTTATTGGTAGATACGAAAACACCATTACCGGACATACCCGCAAAAAGTGTTGAGCCGTTATTTGTCAGACAATTAACAGGATCAGCTTTTATGCCATTATTTGAACGTGTCCAGCTTGAAGCATTATTATTTGAAATAAACAACCCCGCACCGGCAGAGCCAAGATATAATGTTGAACCTACAGAAAAAATTGTATAATCATATTTGTTAAATAAACCTGTAGATGTTGTTGCAGACCATGATAGACTTGAACCATCTGTTGCCTGATAAACTNNAACTACATTTCCAAAAGATGGAAGAAATATATTAGACCCGATGGTTGTCAAGGAATATACCGTAGAACTTGCAGGCAAACCTGTATTTTGAGGATTCCATGTTGTACCGTTATCAATTGACCAGTATACTCCATTCGAAATTGTTCCTGCTAATAATTTTGTAGTTCCAATGGCGGTAAGGCTGTAAGTTTGCTTATCTGTTCCCATAGTTCCTCCTGTCATTTGAATCCAGTTAGCACCAAAGTTCACAGTTCTGTAAACACTATGGCTTGTTCCGGCATATAAATTACCTCCGAATTCTCTAAGTGAATATACGGATGTATTTGTTCCGGTAAAAACAGGATTGGTTGTCGTTGCTGCCCAGGTTACTCCGTTATTTGTCGAAACAAACGTAGTTTTTGGGTCAGTTGTACCAATATAATTTGTACCTGCAAAGACGTAACCGGCAGTTCCTAAAGTAGATAATGCATAAACGAATTTATTTTTTGTCAAAACAGTATCGCCAACATTCCAGTTTGCTCCGCTATTTGAACTGTAATAAAGTCCATTACTTGTCCCTGCAAGAATATTAGAACCTGCAACCGTTAAAGATATCACAATATTTGATAACACACTATTGAAACCGTTATTTGATGGAAACCATGTGGTTCCGTTATCGGTTGATTTATAAACTCCGTATCCGATTGTACCGATAAATAAATTTGAACCTGAACTTAAAAAAGAATAAACAGTGCCGCCGCTGACACCACTCGTTGGTAGCCACTGTGCGGTTGCATTTTCTGTTACAGATAAATTTAAGATAGAGAAAATAAAAAGTATAACCGGGATTAACCCGACGTGCGTAATTTTGTTTTTCATAGTTTTATTATCCTTTTTTGTTTTTAAATATTTTTTTATTAGAATTATTTAAAGAAATATANNAAGTAATTATTTTAACAATATTCCCGGCCTGTTTTTCTTGCGTGTCGCAGACATGTGCCGCACAGATGCGCTTCAATATCAGGAATATCTACACCCGTTAGATTAGATTAAAATTGAGCACTTGTAAATATTATTTCCTGAATTTCACTCCCCATTCTTTATTGACGATGAATTTAGTTAAATTAAAATTAAAAAAAAAGATTTANNTATAAAAATAAACTCCGCTTGGAAATTGAGATGCATCGAATGTAGCTTCATATGTTCCCGCTTGTAATTTCTCATTCACCAGACTTGATATTTCTTTCCCTAAATTGTCATACACTTTTAAAGATACGAATTTTGAATCTTTAATCTTGAATTTTATAATCGTCGTCGGATTAAAAGGATTGGGATA
>PNBM01000027.1 GCA_003135995.1 Ignavibacteriota bacterium
CTTGTCAATTCAACTTCTTTCATTTTCTCGCTATCTCTTCCTGATTTACTTCCCAAAAAGAGTATTTGTTCCTTATATTCATCCGGGAAGTAAGACATTGTATATGTTTGTTCTTTTTGAATCAATTCAAGTGTATAACGGCTTGTCTGAAGAATACACCAGGTGGTGGGTTTCGTGAAAAGCATCCCCAAACCGCCCCCACTTGCTGTCATGGAATTATAATGCTCTTCCTTGCCCGCAGTAATAACCGGAAAAACTTTTCCTACCAGCATAAATACATTGTCGCTTATCTTTTCCGGAGAAATTTGTTTAAATAANNAATTGATCAAAATTCATCTCTTTGACATTTACATAATTTGTTTTTTTCATTTTCCTTAAAATATTAAAATTATTTTTGTTCGTTTTGTTTTTTAAAATTTCCCGTAATATCCGTTTTATTTAGTCGTTATTCCGAACGAGCACCAGTTACAAACGAGCGCCGCCATAATGCTTTAGTTAATCCTCTATTATTATTTGAGGCTTTTCTTTTTTACTTTTAAAATTTATTTATTCTTCTGTTCATCAAACAATTTTTGATACACAGGATACATATTATCCACGGGTTCCTGCTTTTGCAAAGAGTTAATTTCTTTTTGATTTTCAATCCATCTGTAAAGCCAGGAAATCCCCCATTTTTTATAATATAAATCTTTCTGTTGATAAAGAGGGTCTTTCAGTGCTTCATCGAAACTTATAAAAGTATATCCCTTCTTTTTCAGTTCATTCACCAATACCGGCAAATAATCTGCATTCAAAACATTATCGTGGCACAAGTATATGTGCTTAATTTTTTTCCCGTAAACTTTAATTGAAAGGGAATCAAAAAAATCAAAATAAGATAATGTCATCGAGATATAATCTCTTGCTACTGAATTGGCTTTTGCCGAATCATTTTTGCCGAGATAATATTCATAAACATAACAATATGCCCAATCGTTACTCTCTACGGTAAAAGGTGCAATTTTAAAATTCCTGGAGGAAAGGAATCTTTCAATATTGTAGTGTTCAATACTATCCTTACCAAGGTCATTGTACGGGAATCGAAAATAATCCACAGATTTACCATGCTTTTTAGCCAGTTCCCTGATATTGTATTCACCTTTCGCAATATCAATCATAAAAGAATCCAAACCAACGTCAGAATATCTGGGATGTTCCGTAGAATGATATCCGATTGTTGTATAACTTCTGTTCATCCAGTTATTCAAAAGTTCAAAATTCTTGTCTATGTTGTCTCCTTTGTAAACTAAACCTTCGATGACAAAAATAGTAATCGGAATATTCAATGAATCTAAAACATTTAAAAGTTTAGATTTATAGTTTTCCATCAGGGTTTTACCTGTGCGCGGAATATCATCAATAGTCATTGCTACAAATGACTGTCCATAAATCAAATCAGACATACATAGTGCAAAAAAGAGTATGATATATATAAATTTAAAATATTGTTTCATTTAAAATCTATTAGTATTATTAAAAAATATAAGAAATGCTTTTTATTTAATAAAGGTAACCCTGATTGCTTTAAATTCTTCGGAATTATTTTTTCTAATTTGCATTTGTCCTGTTGTTTATTTTTGATATGATTCTTTATTATTGCGCACTCATTTGCGCCGAAACGATTTTTACTTCATCGATATCAGTTTCTTATAAACCAAATTTCCTTCAGCGTCTAAAAATTTCAAATTAAAATCTCCCGCCGGTAAAAATAAAACAGGATTATCATTATTTACCAATGTCTGGTCTACAGGTATNNAAATCCAGGTTAAATTCATTTAAATTAAAAATCTTCCTGTATCCATTCATTGCCATCCAGTCAGGTCTGTCATAAATATATTTTGTCGGAGGGTTAAAAATTATTACATCGAAATTTCTTTTGTAATTTAAAGCCAAATTGCCATTACTATCCGCAAGAACAATGGGTTTATCAAATTCATAAAGAGTATTTACAAGTTGTGAAAAATAACATGAATATATTGGCTGGCTATACTCCATCATTTGAGTCTGATTAATTGTCAGCGGTCTTATACCGGATATTTTCTTAAAATTACCTGCCATCCATCGGGGTGTCAAATGGTCATAGCCGCAGTGGACAAATACTTTTGCATTGGGATCGTTCTGAAAAATTTGAAATATGTTTCCCGCTTGTTCGATTTCCCTGTCTCTTGTGGATAAGCGGCTGCGTTCATAAGGAACAACCGTAAAACCGATTTTTAAAGCCTGACGAATCATATCCCCGTATAATGGCTCCATAGAATAAAACCCGGTCTTCATAATAGGATACTTTCGTGTATTCAGATTTTTGTCTTTTGTCGAATCGGAGTTATCAAGCGTTTCGGCACAAAAATACCGGAAACCCTTTTCGTATAACATATTTAATAATTTAGTAGAGAGTATTCTATGCTGCGGGATGTGATGCGCTTCGTTTATCATTACAATTCTTACTGTATCAACCATTTTACTGATAGTCTCAAATGCATCTTCTTTATTTAAGCCAAGTAAATATAATGAATCCTGAACTGAGGTTATTACAGTATTAATACTTTCTTTATCCCTGTAGATTAAAGCTTCGTTATAAGCTCCTAAAAAAGACAAATATGTGGAGATGATTTGATAAATAATGCTTTTGGTTTTAGCATTTACAAATGTGTTTTCATTATTTCTATACCCGATATATTGCTTAATGCAATAATCATTAAATTTTGCTGAAGCCGATAAACNNCATTTTGAGCCGATAGTAAAAAAGGATTAAACAAATTTATAGCCAAAAACCAAAGCGCGATTAATTTAATATGCTTGTTCATATAAAATTTTATTTTAGCTTTTCACACTTTTATAATTACGGCAAAAGTTGCTTTTTGTTCTTAATCCGGATATTCTGTATCGGGATTGGAATCCGGAGTTTTTAAAATCTTAGCACACAGATGAACACCGTAAGAACGGATTATTACAGTTTTACTCTCGTTACTCTCGTTCCCAAAGTCCTC
>PNBM01000029.1:0-179 GCA_003135995.1 Ignavibacteriota bacterium
TGAAAGACTCTATCTACGGTTTTTTTTCTTTCGATTTCTACCAGTAAATACCAGGATAGCCTTGTCATAGAGTTTTCAATTCTAATAAGGATATCCGGCCGGACACCATAGAAACTACTGTCATACCGAAAAGAAAATTTATAATTTGGATAAAGACGCAAAAAAGCTAGAGCAATATC
>PNBM01000029.1:214-8463 GCA_003135995.1 Ignavibacteriota bacterium
TGAGAATATAAATTATTAAGGGTTGCCACTCCTCCAATATCGAGTAAATTATTAAGTAAAAGTTTACGGGTGGTCATAAAAATAAAAAATTACATGACTTAGCTCTAATGCTCATTATCATGTAATTTTCATTTTTATGTTAACAAATTGATTATACACTAAGGTAAATATATTGGCAAGCCATTATATTATTTATATTAAAATATTTTATTATGTGGCTATTCTCCCGTCAGGGCAGCAACCCCTTTTTATACCGTCCGATAATTTATTATAATGAGGCGGTTATTAAGGGGTTGCTGTCCTTCGGATTTCTTTAGTAAAGACGAGGGACGTAATAGCCACACTATATTATCATTTGCCTTATTTTACTAAGGTCAAAAGAAAAATATTATATTAAATATTTGAGATATTGTAATAAAATTGGGATTATTATTGGTATTCATTGATTTACTTTACAATTCATATAAAAATTGATATACTATTGTTACGAGTTTAATTATAGTAGTTGGTGCATTTTCCGTTTACTTTGTATTAAGGCATACCCATATCTGTTATAAACAATTTTCATTCGTAACGTCAGATTATACTGCGAGTAAATTTTTATACATTGCACTATTTTACAATTGTTTGTATAATAAAATATATAGATTAATAGTTTATAAAAATTATTTGTATATGTTCTATAATAAGTATTGATTCTTATATATTTTGTAGCTATTTTATTAAATACAAAATTTATAAATGCAATAAAATAATTGATTCTACAAAAACGAAACTAAATATTTAAAGTTTTCGTTTAAAGTAAGTAAAAGATTATTTTTTAAAAAATTAAGATTTAAAACTATGGGTTCAGATGGTTAAACGCCAAAAAATGAACAAAAAGCAATAGAAATATTGCTTTTTGTTTTTATACACGCACATGAAAATTTTTTTATTAAAGTATAGTAATATAATTGTCTATATCGCATCAATAGCATCTATCGGAGGGTTAATTGTAACTATATCTAGTAATAAAAATGCAGTAATTATAGCTTTATTTTTCTTTTGCCTGACCCTCACGATCATTTTCATATATACGTTAATGGTTTTAGCAAAGTATAATAATATTGAATACCCTGAAAAATACAGAGTAATTTCAAATTATACAAAATATGAAACTAATGACGGCCAAAATATCATTTTTGAAAGTTTTAGAGTTATTCAAGCAAAATGTCCAATATTAAATGGGATAGATTATCATTTCAAATGGTCGGGTTCTAAGATGCCTAAAATTACATCAAATTTGCAAGAAGTAGAAAAAATAGTTGATAGTCCTGAGGATTATTATGATTTTGCACAATTAAAATTTAAAAAGTCACTTTTATTTAATGATACTTGCATAGTCCACCTTTTTTGTGAAATGGACGATGTTGATAATAAATCGCAACCATTTGTTGAAAATAAGGTTGCCATTCCACTTGATTTTATACATTACAGAATAATTCTAAGACATAA
Source organism: Ignavibacteriota bacterium (assembly GCA_003135995.1). GTDB lineage: Bacteria > Bacteroidota > Ignavibacteria > Tepidaquicellales > Tepidaquicellaceae > FEN-1257. The sequence continues at coordinate 1,709 of PNBM01000029.1, forward strand.
AGATTCTAATTTTAAAAAGAATGCTATAATTAGTAGAAAAAAAATTGATGCACAAATGTCCTCACAATATAAAAATATTGGATCAATACCATTCGACGTCAATTCAAAATCTTACGAATATCAATTGTTAACCCCTGAAACCGGGTATTATTATAGAATAGAATGGGAAAAGTAAATATTTAATCATCTAACAATAGCTTAGATATTATTTTTGACTTTTGTTAAATTGAATATTAATTTTATTTTCTAAATATACCTTTCTATAATGCTTCAAAAAAATTCTAATTAAATTAGAATATTAAATTTCCTTTTTATTCCTAGAGTACTTTTCATTTGTTTTACTTAAATTTTGCTACAGAAAAATTAGACCTTTTATGTTAAGGTTTTACTTGGTTTCCATTTGTGAAATAAAAACTGTTAAGTAATCGAAATTCTTGTTACTATTTTTTATAACCAACTAATTTTTTATAAGTTGGTTATAAAGGATCTCTCTATTAATATTTTTAATAGGGCATAACACATGTAGTTATTAGTTACTTTTGTGTTATAATAAAGGAATGAATTTTCTCTACCCCCTTTTATCAATAATAGGCGAAGCAACTGCTAAGACAATCGATAAATTCAATCTCAAGATACACAAGATTAATTATAAACAATTAATCTTTCTTGTGTTTTCAATACGTGGATTAGAAATTTTACTTTTTATAGTATTATTACAAATAAGATTTCCTAAATTAAACTTTTTGTTGACTTTACTGATACTTATAATGATTCTTGTTTCTTTCTTGCAAAATATCTTTGAGTTTAAAGGTTTGAGTTTTAAGGACCTTTCCTATCGACAGCCAATCTCAGATTTTCAACCACTTTTGGCAAGCTTTATGGCTTTTTTAATCTTCCCTTCGGAAAGAGAAATTAAATACTTAATAGCTATTTGTCTCGGAAGTATTGTTTTATACTGGGTGAATTTGCAAAAAAACAAATTGAGAAAAATAGACAAAGGAACCTGGTATATTTTGGGTGGTGTATTTTTTCAGGCGCTGCTTTCAAATTTGTATAAACTTGGTTTGAATTCTATTTCTCCAGAATATATTTTACTGTTTCGAACATTAGGAGTATTATTGCTCTTACTCATCTTTACTAAAGTAAATTTTAAATATATAACTCTTAAACAAGGTTCTTTTGGAATTATATCGGGCATCCTTTATCTCGTTGGTTCATTAGCAGTACTGTATTCCATTAAAGTATTTGGTCTCCAATTTTCAATTCTTATCATTATGCTAAACTCAATTTTAATGTACTGGTTAAGTTTTTTGTTCTTAAAAGAAAAAATAGAGTTTAAAAAAGTAATATCAAGCTTTGTTTTAATCTGTTTAGTAGTGGCTATAATAATATTTTAATTTATCCAATTTTTTTAAATTCACAATTTTTTAAATAACTTCTTATATAACTTTTTCATCATTTCATAATTCCTTCTTATCTTACTTTAAAATCTAACATTTAAGATTTTGAACTCAAAAAAAAGTATTTGGATTGGTTTTAAAAGATTATACATATATTTTTTAATTTTAACTAATTAATAATTATATGTATACTCAACAAATAGCTGCAAAAGAATTCCTTCATCATTGTATGTATGAAAAAAATTTGAGTTCAAAAACAATAAAATCTTATCAGATTGATCTTAAACAATTCTATCAATTTCTTCTTAACAAAAATTATTCAAATGAGGTAGCCAGAATAACTAAAATTGAAATACGAGATTATTTAGAATCTCTTTCAAAACTTAAACCGAAATCAATTAAAAGAAAAATAGCTACCCTAAAAGCTATGATGAATTATTTAGAATACGAGGATAAAATTGATTTTAATCCGATTAGAAAAATGAAAATAAGGATTAAAGAACCAAAAACCCTTCCACGTTTTCTAAGTATAGAAGAAATTATTAGGATTTTCAAATCAGCTTATAAGGAAATTGCATTGTTAAATAAAGATAGTTATTCATATCAGATAATGTTAAGGAATATTGCAGTTATTGAATTACTATTTGCAACAGGTGCTCGAGTATCAGAGATTGCAAATTTAAAAAATGATGATATAGATATAATTACTGGAACAGTAACAATCAATGGAAAGGGAAATAAAGAAAGGATAATTCAAATTTGTAGTGAAGAAACTCTTAAACTTCTTTTTTTGTATAAAAATATTTTAAATAAGAATATTATTCAATCATGTAATTTCTTCTTAATTAATCGTATAAATAAAGGATTGTCTGATCAATCAATAAGAAATATAGTAAAAATAATTTCTAAAAGAGCAAACATACAAAAACATGTTACCCCCCATATTTTTCGTCACACCTTTGCCACACTTTTGTTAGAAAAAGGTGTAGATATAAAATACATCCAATCTTTTCTAGGACATAGCTCTATTACTACAACACAAATCTATACTCATGTAAACAGAGAAAAACAAAGACAAATTTTAAGTTCAAAACATCCAAGAAAAGACTTCTCTGAGATTCATATTTGATTGTTCTGAATAAAGGATAACAAATTATTATCAATGGGAAAAAGTAAAAAGGACTTACCCGATTCTCTGAAAGATTTTGTTAACATTACAAAAAAATTCTTCAATTTCCACTCACATAGTGTACCACTGTGTGCGGCAGAGAATATTATATCTCCGTTTGCTAAATTACCTTTAGGTATTGGACTTCAAGAGCGGTACATTATGGGTGGGATGTTAGGTTATGATATAAATGATAATTTTATCGGAAGCGAATTTTTATTACCATATTATGAAAAAATTAATCAACAATGTGAAATACTTTTTAATTCGACTTATGCAGATGCAAGAACTTTATCGGGTATGAATGCAATTACCTCACTTCTAATGGCTTTGACAGAACAAAACGATACAATTATTCTTTCCTCACCGGAAACGGGTGGTCATCCTTCAGTACCGATAATATGTAAAAGATTAGGCCTTAATATTGAACCCATGCCATACAATTATCATATATTTGATTTTGATTATGATAAACTAAACGATTTAATTTCAGAAAAGAAACCCAAAGCAGTTGTATTTGTACCATCCGACATTATTTCAATTCCTAAATTAGATCTACTTAAAGTGAAAAATACATATCTAATATTTGATGCTACTCAAACCCTCGGTCTTATAGCTAGTAAAGTGATTGAAAATCCACTCAAGCAAAATCAAAATGTAATATTATTAGGAGGAACACATAAAACATTTCCTGGTCCAACCAATGGGCTTATAATGACTTGTAACGAGGAAATAGCAAAACAAATAGATGTTTCTATAAGTCCTAAGTTTGTTAGGAACACTCAAATGCACCAAGTCGCTTGCTTACTTTTAACTTTGATTGAAATTGAATATTTTGGTAAAGAATATAGTACTCAAATTATTAAGAATGCAAATATTCTTGGAAAAAAATTAACCCAATATGGATTTTCATTACCCTTTATTAATGAGAAATACACAAATACTCACCAACTCTTTATTCTTACTGACAAAGAGCAGATGAATAGAATATTCATGAATTCTCTTGCTTCTGGTGTCACTCTGAATAAAAAAGAAAAACCATTATTCCATGGATATGGGATCCGAATAGGTGTACAAGAAATCACTAGGTATGGTTGGGGAGAGTTCGAACTTGAGTTAATAGCACAAATTCTAAATTCATTAGACAAAAACGATTCAGAATCTGTACAAAAAACCCTAAAAATTTTACCAAATAAAAAAGATATTCATTTCACTTTTGACGAGAAAACAATTGCGTGGATTAGCAACAATTTACAAGAGAATTAAGTGCATATGTTTTATAGTATCCCTGGATAAGTTTTTATAAATAAATGTTTCTTGGCATAAATTAAGTATTTCTAAGTATCGAGCAAAATCCGAATTAAATCCGTTCAGTTCAAGTTGCCGGTTTTCTTGTAGATACTCTAAGACAATTCGAGCCTGGAGTTTAGTAATATGAATGTCTGCCTCATCTGCAATATTTTCAATACGAAGTACATTCTTAATTTGCTCTTCTTTTGAGCCAGAGTAATAATAATTATTAATCCCTATTTCACATAATATTATGCCCAATAAAGAGTGAGTTTTTAAATTACGATCATTATTTTTTTCTGAAAAGTTGTATGCTATAAGATAATGTTTAAAAGAACTATCAAAATCTTCTATATCTCTATAATACTCAGCATATTCAAAATGTAGATTATAAATTAATCTTTTCCCGATGCTTTTGAAACCTTCGAATGATTTATCAATATAATATTTCGCATCAGGAAGATTCTTTATTTTTCTGAGATAAATTGAATGGTATTTCATTGTAGATAAAATTACTTCATCAATATTTCCCCCTTTCCCATTTAGTTGATAAATTTTACTAAACTCTTCATTAAATGGATATTCAAAATTATTCCTTACTAAGAATACTCCAATGATTCCATTAACTGCTTTAATATAATATTTATAATCATTTTGTACTTTTGCTTCTTTTAAGCACTCATTGTAATATTCAACTGCATTAGTTAAATATTTTCCCTGATGACGATATGAATGAGCTATACCCCACGCACATTTAGGTAATAAATAATAATACTTTCTTTCACTGGCAATGTCTGCAAGTTGGCGATACATTTCAATACTTTGAGCATATTTATTTTGTAGATGATCTAGATCAATNNCCATCAAAAAATGAAACTCAAATTCAATTTCCGAATTTATATTTTTTATACCTGATATGCCCTGGGAGCCAATTACTACATTTTCCACAATCTTTGCAGCACCGATATAATTTCCTATCCCCATAGTAGCATATAAATACGAATAAAGTATTAAATTATATAAGTTAGTAGAATTATTTATAATGTAATTACTCCTCTGAAAACGTTCAAAAAGTTGTCCTACTGCTATTAAAAAAGGTAGGTTTTCATTCTTAATTTCGTCTTTAATAACATCAAAAATAAAATCAAGATGATGAATTAATTCATTTGAAAGTATCAAATGTAAGGTTGCTTCTTTATTTTTCCCATATTTTTTATAATAGAGAAAAATGCGTTTATTTATATCTGTTGCCTTAGCAAAATATTTGTCAATCACAATATCTCTAATTTGATCATGTACTTTAAATTTTATTTGCCCAAATGTAAAAGGGATAATCAAGGAATTTTTTTTTAATATTACTATTGCTTCATTTATATTTTGAAGATCCATATCTTTAAGAATATTTTCACTAACTTCCGTGTTAGTCAAATTAAGAAAAGATGCTATTTTCAAAACCTCTATAGCCTCTGCGGTAAGATGCCCCCAAACTTCTTGGAATATGAATGTTCTAATGTTCATTAACAAGATTTTATTATTTAGCATGTCAATAGAACTATTTAATACAATTTCCAGAAATATTGGTAACCCATTGGATATGGAAATTAAATCTTGTAACTGATTTTTTGATAGACGATGGCCTCTTTGATTCGCATAGGTTTCAATTTCTGTTTCTTCGAGTGGTAATATTTCAATCTCATAAACTAATTGTGAATATATTACAAGTTGATCTATTGAGCCAATAATATACTTAATTCTCGGCATAAAAGTGGAAAAATAGTCAATTAATCGACCCATCTCAGTATAAAGTGCTGGATTATTAAAATTGTCTAAAATAATTATTAAATCACTTTTTTCAAAGATTTTATTTATTAAAAATATATAATTTTCAAAGCTAGGTTTTTGATTTGGAAACGATTTTTTGCATAAATCTTTTTTTATGTCTTCAATACCAGTTCTATCTGAAATATCATAATAAAGACAACAGTAATTTTTTAAACTCTTATAAGTCTTTTTTCTGGGGAACATTTTTCTGTAATCACGTTCTACTTTTTTATTAATAATATCAGTAAATAGTCTTAAAACCGCACTTTTTCCAACACCTTTATCACCAAATACATTTATTACAATTTTAGAGGGATCTGATACTAATTCTAAAATTCCTTTTATTTCTTGTTTTCGATTTACAAATCTGTTTTGATCTAAAGTTTGACGTCTTAGTAAATCTATTTTCCTAAATTTATTCTTGAATATAGCGAATAATTGTACAATACTCGCAAGTGAACCTAAAATTCCAATAAAAATATAAAACTCTTCAGGCTNNATAATAATTTGTTATCCTTTATTGATTAAAATTAAAATATTTATGAACATTTTGATAAATCTTAAATTTTATTAAAATAATTAATAGTTTAAAGATATTTCCGGATTAATTGTTAAGATTTATAATATTTCCTAAGTGCTTGCAAACTAAAACTATTGCAGCCGTATCAAGCTTGCAATATAGCAATATTTGTCTTGTAAAATAATTGTGTAAGGAACCTTTAATTTCCAATCATACTTAGTCAATGTTAATAGAAAAATTACACTATATATTCTGTTAATTTATATTTCAAATAATAATTCCATAAGTTATTTTGAAAAATAATTAAAATTTATTTGTTGAATTCAGCTCAAATATAATCATAATTATCATTAATTGATAATTATGCTCAATTTCAAATCTAAGGATCAATCCAATCAAAATTTATAAGATGTTCAAGATTATTGGATAATCTATTATCATGGAATGATCTTAAATATTTTTCTGTTCTGCCATTTACTACTTCGACATCTTCACCATCTCTCCAATATGCTCTAGAGTAATCCCAAAGCCACGTTTTCGCGGAATTATTAGGATT
>PNBM01000293.1 GCA_003135995.1 Ignavibacteriota bacterium
TAGGATAATTCTGACTTAATTCATATTTTACCACTATCTCATTTTTTCCAATTCCAATCGAACCATTACTCGTTATATTTATAAAATCTATTCCAATATAATCCGAATTTTGTCCGCCTGGTCCGCCATCGGTAACGGCATACCTGATTGCAAATCTGCCGATTGGACTTGGGTCAGGGGCAGCAAAAGTATTTAATTCCCATCCTGTGGTACTGACTTTGAATCTTCCAAGTTCTGTCCAATTACCTTCCGGCACTGAATCAGTTGTGGAATACATAACCCGAATAGAATCGGGAAATATGCTTCCGTCTTCCGACCTTGAATAAAAAAATAATGAATCGTTTCTGTATATGCCATTTGGAGATATAATAGGAAACACAAGCCAGTTGTCTATATTACTGGTTCCCGTTACTGAATTAAAATTTGAAGCAACATAACCATTAGACGGACCTTCATACGCCGGAAATTCGGCAGGGTTGCCCTGAAACCACGAGGGTGCTATTCCCGGGATATTTGTTCCCCTATTGTAGACTAAATACCCCCTGCTTATCAGTGACGATGTATCATTTGCACCATTTAAACTGTCGGTGTAAATGAGGTCTCCTGTGATTTTGTACAACGAATGTATTTTATTTATAATTTTTTTGTTCGCGTGATTTGTTTTCGAACCGTGCGGATTTTTATCCCCGAATTCAAAACTGAAAAATAAAAATGTCAGTAATATGATAATTAAAACTTTTGCCTTTTTCATTAGTTAATAGTTTAATTTAAGTTAAATATTAATATTTAAAAGTTCAATGTGTATGATGACCTTTATTTATAACCCATATTAATAATTAAAGACATGCAAAAATTTATTAATAAATAAATCAATATTAAAAGCTCAAATACTTGAAACCGTTTAAACGGTTAATTTTCACTGTTATTAATCTTCCCACAGATAAATCTGTGGGTTGTAAATTTTTAATTTTTAAATAACTTCAGTTACTAATAATAAATTCGGATTCCTGTTCTGAAATTAATCCCTAATAATTGCAACTTCTTTATCATATTGCAGCAATTCATCGAGAAATTTTTTATCGAGGGCAGACGGTTCATTTTTAAATTTATCAAGATTTACAAGTATACCTATCCCTTCACAAATAATTTTTTTCGTAACATCATTTTCAATTATCTGTTCAAAGCAAAAACTCGAATTTTTTACCCAGCTTACTCGAGTATAAATATTCAAAACATCATCCAGAACAGCAAAAGAGCGGTAATCAATTGAATTATGTACAACAACAAATCTCAATCCATCATTAAATGTGCCGTCCGGACGAATTTTATATCCGAAGCTTTTCCTGAATTCGACCCTGCCTATTTCGAGATATTTTAAATACACAGAGTTATGCACGATGCCCTGCGAATCAATGTCAAAAGTTCTTACCTGCACCTGGCATTTGTGCTTAAATTTACTCAATTCCATAATTAGTATATTGTATTATTGTAACAAAAGGGATATCCAAATACCTAAAATATTGTGTTAAATATAGCTATATTTCCAAAATATATTATTTTTAAAGAAATATTTAAAAACTTTAATCAATATACACAAAAACAAAATTTTACACTATGAACAAAACTAAAGTACTCATTATGGGGGCAGCAGGCCGTGATTTTCATAATTTTAATGTTTATTACAGAGATAATGAGCAATATGATGTAGTAGCTTTCACTGCAACTCAAATTCCGTATATAGACGACAGGAAATATCCTGCGGCATTGTGCGGAAAGCTTTATCCAAAAGGAATTCCGATTTTTCCGGAATCCGAATTAATTTCACTTATAAAAAAGTATAAAGTTGATGAAGTTGTGTTTGCATATTCCGACGTGAGATTTAATTATGTAATGGCGAAAGCAGCTGAAGTTAATGCAGCGAACGCTTCATTCAGAATGCTTGGTTACGGACAGTCGATAGTAAAATCCAAAAAACCTGTTATTGCTGTCGTTGCGGTCCGCACGGGTTCAGGCAAAAGCCAGACTTCAAGAAAAGTAATTGAAATTCTGCATGAACTTGGCAAAAAGGTTGTTGCTATAAGGCATCCGATGCCGTATGGTGATCTGGTTAAACAGAAAGTTCAAAGATTTGCAACAATAGCCGATTTGAAAAAACACAAATGCACAATCGAAGAAATGGAAGAATACGAACCACACGTTGCGAGAGGAAATGTAATTTATTCCGGAGTTGATTATGAAGCAATCGTTCGGGAAGCAGAGAAAGAAGCAGATGTGATTGTATGGGATGGTGGAAATAACGATATGCCCTTTTATGATGCCGACCTTATAATTACAGTAGCCGACCCGCACAGACCCGGAAACGAACTGAGTTATTATCCGAGTTTAACAAATATTATTATTGCAGATATAGTTGTAATCAATAAAGTTGATTCAGCTACGCGCGAAAATATAAATATTGTAAAAGCGAATATTAAAGCATATAACCCAAAGGCAAAAATAATCGAAGCTAAATCACCTGTTTCACTCGATAATCCTGACGATATTAAATTAATTAAAGGGAAAAACGTTCTTGTAGTCGAAGATGGTCCGACACTTACTCACGGTGAAATGAAATTCGGAGCGGGCGTTATAGCGGCACAAAAATTCGGTGCTAAATCACTTGTCGACCCGAGAAAATATGCAGTGAAAAGTATAAGTGATACTTATAAAAAATATCCCGGAATCGGAACATTATTACCTGCAATGGGCTATGGAGACCAGCAGGTAAAGGACCTCGAAACTACTATAAACAGGGTTCCCTGCGATGCAGTAATAATAGGAACACCGATTGATTTGAGAAGACTGATTAATATAAAGAAACCATCTGTAAGAGTTTCTTATGAACTAAGTGAAATCGGAAAACCGAACCTTGAAGATTTGATTAAGAGTTTTCTGAAGAATTATAAAAAGTAATTTCGGATTTTTAATTACGAGTAAATAATAAAAGCTCCTTAATTAATTTTAAGGAGCTTTTTTATTTTTAAAACTTAATTATCCATTTTGCCCTCATTTCCAATCCCCGATTGGGAATGATANNAGATGCTCTATCAAGAAAATTTTGATTTGACAATTTCTTATCGATTCCGTTCAGATATTTTTCGAGCTTCTCAATTTCGTTTATTATTTTTTCTTTTTGTTTTGCATCCGCTTCTATATTCAGATAAATTTCAAAATCGTTTATTATTCTGCTCATGTATTTACTTTTATCTATATCTATATGATAATCAATATTCAATTCGCCTATATTTCCGAGTCCGCTAATATATTTAAAATAATCATCGATGACATCCTTACTTATTTTTTCCGAAGAGATAATATTTACTTTACATTTTTTTGAATAAGGAATGTCGTTATCGGCTTTTAAATTTCTTATACCTGTAACAATTTCCTTAAGCGATTCGAATTCTTGCTCACTGCTTTCATCAAATGCGGATTTATTTAATTCCGGAAATGCAACACGGGCAATGCTTTCCCCCGCTCTTTTTTCATCGAGCAATTGCCAGATTTCTTCTGTTACAAACGGAATGACGGGATGAAGGAGTTTAATTATATTTTCATAAATGCTGATAGCTCTATCAATTATTTCTTTTGCAGAATTTTTGTTATGATTGATTTTAACTTTTAAAATTTCAATATACCAATCGCAAAAATCACTCCACACAAAATTATAAAGCGCTTTTGTATAATCATTTAACCTGTAATCAGTCAGGCTGTCTTCTATATCCCTGATAGTATCATTAAATCTGCTTTCTATCCATTTATCGATAAAATCATTTTCATATTTTTCATTTCCGAATTCTTCCGATGAATAAATTTTATTTTTATTCATCATTAAAAATCTTCCGGCATTCCACAGCTTCGTAACAAAATTTCTTCCGATTTCAGTCTTTTCTTCATCGAACAAAACATCATTACCGAGCGGTGCAAGATATACCATCGTAAATCTTAGAGCATCCGTGCCGTATTTCGCCATAATGTCGAGGGGGTCGGGTGAATTACCTAAAGTCTTCGACATCTTTTTCCCCTTGCCGTCGCGTACTATTGCGTTAAAATAAACATCCTTAAATGGAATATTATTTCTGTATTCAAGACCTGAGATTATCATTCTTGCAACCCACAGGAATATTATATCCGAAGCAGTACAGAGGAAATCGGTAGGATAATAATAATTTAAATCCTGATTTTTTTCATCGTTCGGCGAATTGTCCCAGCCGAAAACGCTGAAAGGCCATAGCCACGATGAAAACCAGGTATCGAGTACATCTTCGTCCTGTTTCCAGTTTTCTATATCTGCCGGTGGTTTAACATCACAATAAATTTCACCGGTTTCTTTGTGGTACCAGATTGGAATCTGATGTCCCCACCAGAGCTGTCTTGAAATGCACCAGTCCCTTATATTTTCCATCCAGTGGTAATATACTTTCACATATCTTTCAGGATGAAATTTAACTTTTCCTTCTTTAACAACTTTCAACGCAGGTTCAGCAAGTTTTTTCATAGAAACAAACCACTGGTCGGATAAGAGAGGCTCAATAACGCTTCCTGACTTTTGAGCATAAGAAACATTATGAATGTATTCATCCTCTTTTAGTAAATATCCTTCTTCTTTTAATTTTCTTACAACATTCTTTCTTGCTTCATTTACACCCATACCCTGAAACTCAAGACCATATTCATTTAAAGTTGCGTCTTTATTTAAAATATTAATTTGTTCAAGATTATGTTTCTGACCCAGTTCGAAATCATTTAAATCGTGAGCTGGTGTGATTTTTAAAGCTCCGGTACCGAATGCCATGTCGACATATTCATCAAATATTACAGGTATATCTTTATTTACAAGTGGTAATCTAACTGTTTTATTATTAAGATTATTATACCTGTTATCATTAGGATTTACTGCAACAGCTACATCGCCAAACATAGTTTCGGGGCGTGTTGTAGCAATTGTTAGAAATTCATCTGAGTCAATGAAAGGATATTTTACATAATATAATTTATCCTTAACTTCTTTAAATTCGATTTCATCATCGCTCAATGCCGTTTGAGAAATAGCATCCCAGTTAATAATTCTTTTACCTCGGTAAATAAGTCCCTTTTTATATAAGTCAACAAATACTTCTTTCACGGCTTTCGACAAACCTTCATCGAGTGTAAATCTCTCCCTCGACCAATCAACGGAAACGCCGAGTGTTTTTAATTGTTCAAGAATAATTCCGCCGTGTTTTTCTTTCCATTCCCAGATTATTTCAACGAATGCTTTTCTTCCTAAATCGTATTTAGTAATTCCTTGCGCGGCAAGTGAACGCTCAACCATAATTTGTGTTGAAATTCCTGCGTGGTCCATTCCGGGCACCCAGCATACTTCATAACCTTTCATCCTTTTCCATCGGCAATAAATATCCTGAATGGTATTATTTAATATATGCCCTATATGCAGTATACCCGTAACATTCGGAGGCGGTATGACTACGGAATATTTTTCTTTACCTTCATTGACAACGGATTTAAAAACTTCATTTTCCCTCCAGAAATTTCTCCATTTTTCTTCCGATTCTTTAATTTTGTATTTATCGGGAAATTCTATCATTTATATTTTATTTTATCTGATTTAAATTTAATTTTTTATTTTCATTATTATCTATAATCTCATAAGCAAGATTTAAATAAGCGATTGCTCCAAGCGAATTTATTTTATATAAGCACAGAGGTTTTCCGTAAAACGTAGCCTCATTCAACAAACTCGATGTCGGTATATTAGTCTCTAACAAATACTGGTTATATTTAAGTTTTAATTCTCTTTCCGATATTTCCGTTACTTTAGAATTTTTTTCATACATTGTCAGAATAATTCCTTCTACTGCAAGTTCCGGGTTAGAAATTTCACGAATCCAGAAAATATACTGAAAAAGTCTGTCTACTACATCGAGTGATAAATGTCCGCACTTCACAGGTATTAAAATTGAATCTGATGCCGTCAGTGCATTTGTTGTAATCCCCCTTAACACCGGCGGGCAATCTATTATTATGAAGTCATAATTATTTTTTACTTCCTTCAAAGAATTTTTTAGTATAACTCTGTTTTCTGATGAACGCGCAAATTTTTCATCGAGCTGAATCGAATTTATATTTGCAGGAATAAAATCGAGATACTCCAAATCCGTTTTGTGTATGGTATAATTGATTGATTTTGTAAAACTGAATATTTCCGAAATACCTGCTTTTATCTTATCCGATGTAAAACCCATAGCAACAGCAGACGAACCAAACGGGTCGACGTCTATCAGTAATGTTTTCTTTTCCGCCACTGCAAGAGAAGCTGCAAGATTAACAGCAGTTGTCGTTTTACCAACTCCGCCCTTCGAAATACAGATTGATATTACTTTTCCCATGGTTATAAATTCGAATAATAAATTTTATTATTGTTAATAACTGCAAATGGTTTACAAAATAAATTGAAATTATCGAAAGGTGTATTCCTGCTTTTCGATTTAAACTTATTTTTATCCACGGTCCATTCTTTTGAAAGTTCAAGAATAGTTAAATTTGCATTTTCATTTTCTTTAATATGAATTTCCGGAAGGTTCAAAAGCCTTCTCGGATTAATACACATTTTTTCGATTAATTTTTCAAATGTCAATATTTCTTTTTTTACAAGGTAAGTATAACTCAATCCTACAGCAGTTTCCAGCCCGATAATCCCGAACGGAGCATTTTTTAAATTTCTTGATTTTTCTTCATTCGTATGCGGTGCGTGGTCTGTGCAAATAATATCTATCGTTTCATCCTGCAAACCTTTTAATATCTCTTCGACATCTTTTTTTGTTCTTAACGGCGGATTCATTTTAGCATTCGTTCCGTATTTCTCCAAATCCGATTCATCCAGTATAAAATGATGAGGACAAACTTCACTTGTAATTCTGCCTCCTCTTTTTTTAAAATAACGTAACAGCCCGATGCTCTCTCCGCAGGAAACGTGCTGAATATGATATCTTGAATTTTTCGCATATTCATTAATAAGTGAATCACGGGAAATAATTGTCGTTTCGCTTATATCCGGAATTCCTTTTAAAGAATATTTTTTTGAGATTTCACCTTCATTTATAACGCCGCCGTTCATTAAATCAATATCTTCAGCGTGTTGCAATACCGGAATATTTTTATCAGATGAAAATAATAAAACCTGTTTCATTATTTCCGCATTATGAACAGGGCTACCGTCATCAGTAAAAGCTTTTACATTCTGCGAATATAAAGATTCTAAATCGGATAATTCTTTTCCTTCGCGGTTCACGGTTACGCAACCTGTGAGATAAACATCGGCAAGATTATCTTTTGATTTATTATTTAAATAATTTATCACCTCCGCATTATCAACAGGAGGTTTTGTGTTCGGCATGCATAAAACGCCTGTGAATCCTCCATTCATCGCAGATTCACAACCGCTATGTAAATCTTCTTTATCGGTTTGACCGGGGTCCCTGAAATGAACATGCATATCGAAAAATCCGGGCGTACAGGTCAGATTACTACCATCTACAACCTCAAGATTATTAGTATCAATATTTTCCGCATTTCCTATCTTTTTGATAATACCGTCGACAATTAATAAATCTTTTTTTTCATTTATATTATCAAGCGGAGAATTGATGTGCAGATTTTTAAAAAGTATGTTCATTTGTTTATTTTGTGGGCAATACTGGACTCGAACCAGTGACCCCTTGCATGTCAAGCAAGTGCTCTAACCAACTGAGCTANNGCGCGCTAACCAACTGTGCCAATTGCCCGAAAAGTTTATAAACCGATTAAGAAATTCCATAAAATATAATCCAGAATCAGAATCATAGCAGCGGAAATAACGAACGATTTAATTGTCGATAATCCTACACCTTCTGCACCACCCGTAGTCGAAAAACCTACGAAACATCCTATCGATGAAATTGAAAGTCCGAAAAATAATTCTTTAACCATAGCTGCCCATAAATCCTGCATTTCGAACGCCCTTCTGAATCCATTCATAAATGTTTCCCCTGATATACCGATAAAAGCTGATGAAACGACGTATGAACCGAATATAGCAATAGCACTCCCATAAATACCTAATAATGGCATCACAATCGTCGTGGCAACAATCCTTGGCATCGCAAGATATCTAACCGGATTTATTGCCATAGCTTCCAGAGCGTCTATTTGCTCTGTTACTTTCATCGTTCCTAATTCAGCTGAAATAGAAGCTCCTACCCTTCCTGCCAATACAATTGCGGCAAGAACAGGACCTAATTCGATAATAATAGCTTTAGTTGTGGCAGAGCCTAAATATGTAAGCGGAATCAGACCTTTAATCTGGTAAGCTGCCTGCATAGCGGAGACAGCACCTGTAAAAATGCCGATAATAGCCACTAAAAATAAAGAGTTAACACCGACGTGACGCATCTGCTCGATTATCAATTTCCTGTCTTTAAAAACTCTATGCAGATTTAATATCACATTTACGAACAGTACCGCAAAGTTTCCGATGTCGGAAAAAAATCTCTGAATTTTTATAAACGCAAATTTTACCAATTAATTCCAAAATTAAATTTATACAATCATTCTTTGAATCTTGACCTGTAATAATTTATTGCCAGCTTTTTTTCTCACTGTAAAAATTAAACTTTTATAATCTATTCTTTCATAAATTTCCGGAATATGTCCTGTCACAGTTTGTAAAAAACCGCTTAAAGTCTGATAAGCTTCAGCATCAGCCGGAATATCCGTTTTAAATTTATTATTAAAATCTTCTATGGTTATTTCCGGATTTACAATAAATATTCCCAGTTTATCCTTTGAAATATCTTTAGGCTCAACATCATATTCATCTTCAATTTCACCCACAATTTCTTCTATAATATCTTCAAGTGTCACAACTCCCTCGACCCCGCCGTGTTCATTGACTACAATTCCGAGGTGAACATGTTTTTTCTGAAACTCTTTTAATATTTCGCCGATATGTTTCGTTTCGGGAATAAAATTCGCAGGTCTTAAAATATCCTGCAATAAAATCAATTCCCTGTGCTCGGCGGCACTTATTAAATCTTTTGAATATAAAATACCAATTATATTTTCAATATTCTCTTTATAAACAGGTATTCTGGAGTAACCTTCTTCAATGATAGTTTGAATTATTTTTTCGCGATTATCATCGATATTAATCGCTATCATTTTATTCCGGGAAATCATTATATCACCGGCAGTCTTATCATTAAAATCAAATATCTTTTCAATAAGCTGATGCTCCGTTGAATCGATAACCCCGGTTTTCTGTCCTTCTGAAATTAGAAATCTTATCTCATCTTCAGAATGAACAATATCATCTTTAGTCACAGGCTCTATTCCAAAAATCCTAACAATTCCGTTTGCAGTTTTATTCAATAACCAGATAAAAGGTTTAAATATCTGGTAAAACAATTTCAAAGGAATAGCAAACCATAACGATATTTCCAGGGAATATCTTATTGCAATGGTTTTTGGCGCAATTTCCCCGACCGTAACTGCAAAAAATGTTAAAAACAAAATACCGAGAATCAATGATATTGTTCTCGCGTAAGGCAAATTAAATCCAAAAAATTGTATTAAAGGGTAAAATATTTTTTGCGCAAATACTCTCTCACCGACCCATCCTAAAAGTAAATTAACAAATGTAATACCAAGTTGAGATGCAGATATATACCTATCAATATGATTTTTTACATTTTTTGCACTTTTCGCTTTCAAATTTCCACTCTGAACTAACGGGTCGAGTTCAGAATTTCTAACTCTGATTATCGCATATTCTACTGCAACAAACAGAGAATTTAAAAAAATAAAAGCAAAAATGATTATTATTTCAAATAATGTAGACTGTAATTCTAACATACTTCATTAATAACAAAATAATTAATTCAATTTGTATCTTCAATCTAAAAAACACTTCAATCTAATTCAAAATTCAAAAATTGAAAGAAAAAAACTGAAGCAGCTCTATTTGTTTAAAACTACTTCAGTTTAAATTTTTCAATTTGCAGTAAATATTATTTAAATTTTATTACCTGCTTTCTTTAAGATATTTTAACCTGCTTTCTAATTTTTGCCGCGGCACAAGTAATTTATCTTTTCCGAAAATAGCTTCTTCCTGTGAATTAAAAACCAGTTCAAAATCTTTGCTCATTATTATTGCTTCTTCAGGGCAAACTTCTTCGCAGAATCCGCAGAAAATACATCGTACCATATTAATTTCAAATTTTACAGGATATCTTTCTTTTTCTTTTTCTGTTTCGCTCGCCTGAACTTCTATAGCAAGTGCCGGGCAGACCCTTGAGCACAAGCCGCACGCAACACATCTTTCGCCACCATCATCTTCCTGAACNNGGATATTGACGTGTAAATGTAGGTTTAAAAACCTGTTTCAAAGTCAAAACCAATCCCTTGAAAATTTGAGGGATATATGTTTTTTCAAATAACGTTAAATCTTGTTGCCTGACAATTGGCATTTTTGTTCCTTACTTTATTAACACCATTTTTAATGTTTTCTGGTATTTACTCGTTATTAACTGATAAAAATATACACCACTTGATAAACCGTAATCGTCCGCATTGAAATCATATTTATAACTACCGCCATTAAAAGCTTGATTATTCATCAATTTTGCAACTTCCTTGCCTTCTATATTGTAAACAATTAAACTTACTTTAGAATTTTCAGGTAATGAAAAATTTATCGATGTAGTCGGATTGAACGGATTCGGNNATTTTGTTTTAAATTATAATCCTGAACTATCTCATTTATTTGAGAAATTCCGATAAAAGGTACTAATTGAACTCTAAAAGTATCGACTATTGCTCCGGAAGGATTACTTGTAACGAAAGCTTTTACGACTATTGTTGCAAATCCGACAGTTTTTCCGGATACGTCAACTGATAATGTATCCGATTCACCCGGTGCTAACTGAAAATTCTGATGAGCGAAAAATGGTGGAACTGTATCAACATTAGAACCATAGCATTGACCGGCTCCGCACATAGATGATGACCATGTTGAATCCGGATAAATTTTCAATATTCTTACATATTTAAAACTTAACGTAGTTGTTCCTGTATTCATAAGTGCGCCTTTGGTGGTAGCTCCATTCGCAGTGTCACCGATAACAGTTTGAGTTTTAATCCTGTGAAAAGTAAAAGTTTGGGAATAAGAAACAATATTCACAAATCCCAGAAGAGNNTTTTATTGATTTATTATTTAAAAACTGTTAATCAATTGTATTTTATATTTGTTTTGTATTAATGTTTTAAATTTTTTATTTTATAAATATGAAGAAAATAGGTATAATACTTGGCTCGGGGTTGAATAAATTATCGTCTGTACTTGAAGATAAAATTGTTCTTTTTAAAGATTTTAAAGGAATTCATAAAAAGAAAATACTTTCGGGTAAATTATNNTATTATATTTGAAGGCAGAAATCATTATTACGAGAAGGTATCGGATGAAAAAGTACTTATGAATGTAGATAAAGCGAAAGTATATGGTATCGATTTGCTGATTATTACAAATGCCGCCGGAGGTTTAAATCCAAATTATAAAGTTGCAGATTTAATGATTATTTCGTCTCATATTAATCTGCTTTTTAAAAGAATCCAATATACTGATGTTCAGAATTTCTACGATAAGAAATTATTTTCGAAAATTATATCTTTAGCACGGAAAAATAAACTAAGATTACACTCCGGAGTGTATTGTGCCGGTTCAGGACCTTTATACGAGACAAATAAAGAAATTGAATTCCTTAAAAAAATCAATGCGGATGCGGTTGGAATGTCTACAATTCCCGAAATTATTTATGCAAATAAACTCGGAATAAAAACAATTGCAATTTCCTGCATAACAAATTTACTTTCACCGCATTCATCCGTTATACTCGACCACAGCGAAGTCTTGAAAGCAGGTAAAAAAGCTTATGAAAATTTTCTGAAACTGATTAACCTGATAATAAATGATAATTGACTGCCACGCACATTTATATTATGATGAAATTTTAAAAGATATTGATAATGTGCTTGAAAGAGCTGTAAATGCGGGCATCGAAAAAATTATTGTTCCCTCGGTAGATTTAAAAACAGCAGAGCAAATTTTGTTTCTCGCCGATAAATATTCTATGATTTATGCAGCGGTTGGATTTCACCCGTGTGATATTGCCGGATTTAATCCTGAGGATGTCAGATTACTTGAAAATTTTATTAAACATCCTAAAGTACTGGCTATTGGTGAAATAGGTCTTGATTATTTCTGGGATACATCTTATATAGACAAGCAAAAAGCTTTTTTTAAAGAGCAGATTGATTTTGCAAAATCAATTAACCTGCCGGTTATAATTCACACAAGAAATTCTGTTAAGGATGCAATTGAAATTATTAAAGGAAATAATGAAAATTTATCGGGTCAGTTTCACTGTTTTAGCGGGGATGAAAATGATTTAAAGAATATACTCGCTTTTGAAAATTTTTACATTTCCTTTTGCGGTAATATCACTTTTAAAAAATTTTCCGAAAATAAAATTATAGAATTAACTCCTGTCGAAAAATTATTATCGGAAACTGACTCCCCTTTTCTGTCACCGGAACCTTTCCGTGGAAAAACGAATGAACCGTCGAGAGTAATTTATACTCTGAATAAAATTGCAGTNNAAGCAATTATGAGGAAATGATAAAAATAATTTACGAAAATAATACTAAACTTTTCTTTTAAATAAGAAACAGTTGTAACAATTATACGCAGGAAGCGTAATAAAAATAAGTATCAACATTAACGAATATAAATTTATCTATTTATTATTATAATATATTAATTTATTTTTATTCCAAATTATTTAATTAAACGACCAAATTATGAACAATCAATTACATTTTTATCAGGACAGCAATTTAGGCGGTTATACTCCTCCACCACCACCGGTGCCTCCGGCAAGTTTTGTTCCTCCTCCGCCTCCTCCGGCACCATCCGGATTTAACATGCAACAAGACAAAGCAAGTTCTGCAGCTGTTTGGGCATTGGTACTTGGAATTGCTTCGTGGGTTCTTTGCGGATTTTTAGCTGCTATACCTGCATGGATTGTTGGAAAGATTGAAATAAATAAAATTAATTCAGGACGTTCTTCGCAGGCAGGTAAAACTATGGCAACTGTAGGAATGTGGTTGGGAATAATTCAAACTATTTTAGGAATATTGGCTATTATTGCTTTAATCGTTTTGCTTAGCCTTGGATTATTGTCTGATATATTAAAGAATTAGTAATATTGAAAATTTTAATTAAAAAGTTTAATCCGAAAATAAATTCCGTTTTACCGGTTTATAAAACCGAACATTCATCAGGGCTGGATTTGGCTTCTTCATCAGAAGAACCTATCATAATTCAGCCCCTGGAAACAAAAATAATTCCTACTAATTGGGTTTTTGAAATACCGCACGGCTTTGAAGGTCAGGTCAGACCTCGCAGCGGACTTGCATTAAAACATAACATAACCGTTTTAAATACTCCCGGAACAATTGATGCAGATTACCGCGGCGAAATAAAAGTTTTATTGATTAATCTCGGCAAAGAAAGATTCACTATTAACTTTGGTGACAGGATTGCTCAGTTGATAATATCCGGATATCAAAAAGCTGATCTGGTGATAGCAGAATCCTTATCTGATACTGAAAGAAATGAAGGCGGATACGGCAGCACAGGAACAAAATAAATAATGAAATAGCGAAATGGCGAAATAGTGAAGTAAGATTAAGAATATAGCACGCAGATAATAAGAAGTATCAGATTTTTTCTCTCATTCCCAATCCCTGATTGGGAATGAACTTTTGACAAACTTTAAAACTTTAAAACTAATTTTAGGAAATCTATACATAGTATCTACTCCCATAGGAAACTACTCCGATTTAACTTTGCGGGCATTTAATATACTTAAATTAAGCGATTACATCATTTGTGAAGATTTTAAAACAACATCCCGCTTAATCAAGTTTTTCAATATTCAAAAAGAACTCAAATTATTAAATGAACATAATGAGAAAGATGAAATAATTATTGATGAATTTATTAATGATTTACTGAACGGCAAAAATATTTCATTAGTTTCAGATTGCGGAACACCTGTCTGGGCTGACCCCGGGAAAAAACTATTAGAAAGATGCATCGAATTAAAAATTCACCTCGATTTTATTAATGGTTCAAACTCAATTCTTGCCGCACTGGTGATTTCCGGATTTGATATAAGCAGATTTCATTACATAGGATTTTTATCTCAAAAAAGAGAAATAAGAAAGAAAGAACTGCGCAATCTTAAAAATATGCAAAAAACTTTTATACTGCTTGAAACACCATACAGATTGAACACAATAATAAAAGATATTGCAGAAGAACTACCCGATAGAGATTTATTTATCGGGATGGATTTAACTACTAAGGATGAAATGCATTTACGCGGCAAAGCTTCAGAAATATTATCACAACTCTCTGCACAAAACAAAGAAAATCTCAAAGGCGAATTCGTTATCGTCGTAAGAAAATAAATCTTCATTTTTTCTTCCCCCTTTGAGGGTCAAGGGGTTCCTTGCATCTTGTGCGAATTTAAAGACTTACCAATTCGTTTATGTCAGGGAGTCCACGTTCTTTAGCTACTCCCGACACAAAATATCTTGATAAACTTGATGAACTTGATAAACTTGATGAACTTATTTCTGAATTGATAAAAGCGCCTAATTTTAGTAGATTTACAGGTGATTATATCATACAAAACTTCGGGAGTAGATATTAAGAAAGCCGACGATTTTGTCCATCAAATAAAACCCCTTGCAAAAAAAACATTTACGAAAAGTGTTTTAAGTGGAATTGGAAATTTTGGTGCATTTTTTGAACCGGAATTTAAAAATTTAACTAAACCCGTACTCGTTTCAAGTGTTGATGGAGTAGGCACAAAAATCAAAATTGCCGCGGCTTTAAACAAATTCGACACAGTCGGCGAGGACCTCGTTAATCATTGTGTAAACGATATCGCTGTATGCGGCGCAATTCCGTTGTTCTTTCTCGATTATTATGCCACAGGCAAACTTAATAAATCCGATGCATATGATATTGTAAGTGGTCTTGCAAGAGGCTGCAGGAATAATAACCTGTCTCTCATCGGAGGTGAAACCGCTGAAATGCCGGGACTATATGAAAAAAATGATTTTGACCTTGCCGGAGCTATAGTTGGTGTTATAGATAAGAAAAATATTCTTAATTCACGTAATGTAAAATCCGGGGATGTATTAGTGGGATTGGGTTCAAACGGATTGCATACAAACGGATATTCACTGGTTAGAAAAATATTTGATTCGAAAAAGAAATTGAATATTTTTTATAAAGAAATAAATAATACAATCGGATTGGAATTACTTAAAGTTCATAAATCGTATCTAAAAGTAATTCAATCTTCATTGAAATCATTTAAAATAAAATCAATTTCGCACATAACAGGCGGCGGTATTATAGGCAATACAAAACGTGTGATACCTAAAGACAAAATACTTGATATAGATTGGACATCCTGGAAGAGGCCTTTTATATTTGATTTAATACAGAAAAAAGGCTATGTGGGTGAATTGGATATGAGAAGGACATTTAACCTCGGTATAGGTTTAATTTTTATTCTCTCAAAGAACGAAGCTGAAAATTTCGTAAAATTTCTTTATAAAAATTTTAAAGAAAAAAGTTATTTAATTGGAAATGTAAAATAAATTTTTAAAAAATATATAAACCGAGGAGTATTATGAGTACAGGTATTTTTATTCGTCCCGAAGAAGTTCAAGATTCATTAAAGAAATTTATGCTTGTCGACGGGTTCGATATGACGTTAGATTTAACAGATTCTATTGGTTCCTTCCTTTATGATTCAAAACATAAAAAAAAATTACTCGATTTTTTTACATTTGTTGCATCAAGCCCTCTGGGTATGAACCATCCAAAACTGAACAACGAAGAATTCATTAATCTAATTGGAAAAATTGCAATCAGTAAACCTTCTTTATCGGATATCTATGTAAAAGAACAAGCTGAATTTGTTGAGACTTTTTTTAAAATTGCTGTCCCCTCTTATTTTAAGTATGCTTTCTTTATCGAAGGTGGAACAATGGCTGTTGAGAATACATTAAAGGCTGCATTTGATTGGAAAGTCAGAAAAAATTTTGAAAAAGGATATAAAGAAGAAAAAGGTTCGAAAATTATTCACTTTCATCAGTCATTTCACGGTAGGTCAGGTTATTCTCTTTCATTAACAAATACGGACCCTGTAAAAATAAATTATTTCCCAAAATTCAAATGGCCCAGAATATTAAATCCTAAAGTTACTTTCCCGCTTAATGAAGAAAATCTTGCTGAAGTTATTAAATCTGAAAATATTGCCATCGAACAAATCAAACAGGCGCTTATTGATTATAAAGATGACATAGCAGGATTAATAATTGAAATTATTCAAGGTGAAGGCGGAGATAACCATTTCAGAAAAGAATTCTTTTTGAAGCTAAGAGAAATTTGTGATGAGAATGATGTACTTTTTATTGCTGATGAAGTTCAAACAGGTATAGGTTTGACAGGAAAATGGTGGGCACATCAGCATTTCGTGCAACCTGATATAATTTCCTTCGGTAAAAAAACTCAGGTTTGCGGCATTCTTGCAACAAAACGTCTGGATGAAGTAGAAGAGAATGTATTTAGAAAACCCAGCAGAATTAATTCTACCTGGGGCGGAAACATTGTCGATATGTTCAGGTTCAAACGTATTCTTGAAATAATCGAACAGGATGACTTAGTGAAAAATGCAGAGGTCACAGGAGTTCATTTACAAACAAGAATTCAGGAATTATTTATAAAATATCCTGATAAAGTATTTAATCCGAGAGGACTCGGTTTATTCTGTGCATTCGATACAAAAGATTCGGATATGCGAAATTCGATTTCACAACTGGCAATGAAAAACGGATTATTAATTCTCGGCTGCGGCGAAAAAACTATTCGATTCAGACCTACACTTTGCGTTACGAAAGATGAAATTGATATGGGAATAGATATTCTTGATAAAATAATTAAAGATGTATAAAAGATTTCTTGTTAGATAATCTTAATTAAAATATATAGCATCATTAAAGGAAGATTCTCAAATAAGCGCTTTCGATAAAAGTAATTTCTATGCGGATAAATTATATGTCGTGAATATTTGCGCTGTGGTTACAAATTTAGTCTCACTAAGATTATTTTAAACGGTTTATTATTTCCGGAATTAATTAAACGTTAAACCGGAAATAAGTTAAATCTCCGTCTTCAATTATATAATCTTTTCCTTCGATGTGAATCAATCCTTTTTCTTTAACTGCATGCTCCGAACGTAATTCAATTAAATCTTTGTATTTCATAATTTCTGCTCTTATAAATCCCCTCTCGATATCTGTATGGATTTTTCCTGCTGCCTGCGGAGCTTTCAAATTATTACCTATAGTCCACGAATGAAGTTCTTTTTCGTTTGCTGTATAAAATGTTATTAACTCGAGAAGTTTGTAAGCTTTCCTTATTAGCCTGTTTAATCCTGATTCTTCCAATCCCAGGTCTTTTATGAATTCCAATTTCTCCTCTTTTGTTTCGAGGTTGGCAATTTCAGATTCGATTTGTACGGAAAGATTTAGAAATCTTGCGCCTTCTTTTTCTGCTATGTCTTTCACGACTTGAGAATATTTATTTCCCTTAACACCTTTTTCATCGACATTAGCCACGTATAAAACGGGAACATCAGTCAGAAACTGCATCATCTTCATAATTTCTTTTCCTTCATCATCGAGCGTAATCGTATAATATCTCGCAAGTCTTGACTGTGCAAAATGAGCTTTTAGACCTTCAAGAACTTCAACTTCTTTTTTTACTTTTTTATCTCCTGTTTTTAAACTTTTTGATATTCTTTCAAGACGTCTTTCAAGTGAATCTATATCTTTTAAAATTAACTCAGTCTCTACAGTTTCAATGTCGCTTGCTGGGTCAATTTTATTGTCAACGTGTATTACATTTTCATCTTCAAAACACCTTACGATGTGAATAATTGCATTAACTTCCTTTATATGAGAAAGAAACTGGTTTCCGAGTCCTTCACCTTTTGAAGCTCCACGAACTAATCCGGCAATATCAACGAATTCAATTGTACTTGGCACAATCTTCTTTGCATTGTAAATTTTTTGAAGTTCATCCATCCTGTAGTCCGGTACGAATATTGTTCCGACATTCGGCTCAATGGTGCAAAAAGGATAGTTTGAAGCTTCAGCATTTCTTGATTCAGTTAATGCATTAAACAATGTCGATTTTCCAACATTCGGTAATCCTATTATTCCTGTCTGTAATGGCATTATATATTCAAAATTATTTTATTTAATAAAACATAAACTAAAGAAAAGAAAATCGGTATTGATAAATTATCATCGATTTTTAATGGCAAAAGTTCAAGTATAGTCGTTAAAATTAATGCTATGAAAGCGATTAAATACTCTAAAGGAAATTGTGAGATTCTGGGCGTAACTGCTATAATAATAATGCCAATAATTAAAAAACTTAAACTTCCTTCTAATGTTTTGTTTAAAATTTTATGCTTACCAAACTTTTTTCCTATTAAAGCCGCCGCTGTATCACAAAGTATCATAATTAAAATAGCGACAGCTGCAATTTCCTTCGGAAAAATCCAGACTGTCAGAAAAATTCCTATGACGTAATATGTTCCGCCGGTAAATAAATGTTTTTTTACATCTAACTCTCTTGACCTTAAAACAGGATGTAATATCATTAGATAAAATTTATTAAAGCCGGAACTGACTTTTCTTAATAAATCGAAAAGAATCATTAATGAAGCGGCAGTAAGTGTGATATATACAATTAATTCTTTTTCAAGAATATAGATTAAGATAGGAATTACAACAGATGTAAGATGTATCCCTTTTCTCAATAGCTCATTACCGTAACTGATTTTATCTTTTATCTCTTCCAATAAGAAAAAGGTGTCTTAAAATTTAAATTTGTCCTCGTAGCTGCTCTAGTGAACGCAAGCTTTAGCTTGCGAAAATTTCTTGCAATCGCAGAATTCAGCCTGCGCAATCAATCATTATTAAAATTCTCGCGATAAAAAAACATCAATTCGCCGAAACCGGCGTATCCACAATTTTAGATTCTTTTTTTCCCGGAACATCATTTTCAGTTTTATACCCATTATTATCTTCCTTTATTACAGGAGGTAATTCTTTACCATGCATAACAAGGTCTATTTCTTCAGAATCAAGAATTTCTCTTTCAAGCAGTACTTCGGCAAGTCTGTGCATTACATCTATGTTATCCCTTAATATTTTTTCAGCCCTGTTCATACCATTTTCGACTATTCTTTTAATCTCATCATCAATTATAATTTGTGTATCTTCACTGTAATTTTTATGTTCGTGAAGTTCTTTTCCTAAAAATACTTCTTCCTGTTTATTGCCATACATAATAGGTCCTAACTTTTCACTCATTCCGTATTCGCAGACCATTTTGCGTGCTAAATTCGTTGCTCTTTCAATATCATTACTTGCACCGGTAGTATATTCATTGAAAATTAGTTTTTCCGCAGCGCGCCCGCCCATTGCATAGGCGATCATTGCTTCGAGATATTCTTTGGAATAAGTATGTTTCTCGTCTATCGGAAGATATGTTGTTACTCCTAATGCTCTTCCGCGCGGAATAATTGTAACTTTGTGAACGGGGTCAGCTTCGGGAGTCATCTTAGCTACAAGAACGTGTCCGATTTCGTGATATGAAGTAGTTTTCTTTTCACGTTCTGAAATAATTAAACTTTTTCTCTCTGTACCCATTAGAACTTTATCCTTTGCATCTTCAAGGTCCCGCATTGCAACTGCATTCGAATTTTTCCTTGCAGCGAGTAAAGCCGCTTCGTTTACGAGATTAGCTAAATCAGCACCGGAAAATCCCGGTGTTCCTTTCGCAATAACATCTATCTTAACATCCTTATCTAATGGTATTTGTCTCGTATGGACTTTTAAAATTCCTTCTCTGCCTTTAACGTCCGGTCTGTCGACAACAACCTGTCTGTCAAATCTTCCCGGTCTTAATAATGCCGGATCAAGAACATCGGGACGGTTAGTGGCGGAAATGAGNNCCGCCGAGTCCCGCACCGCGATGTCTTCCGACAGCATCGATTTCGTCTATAAAAATTATACATGGCGCATTTTTCTTTCCCTGTTCAAATAAATCTCTAACTCTCGATGCACCAACTCCGACAAACATTTCCACGAAATCAGCACCACTGATAGAAAAAAATGGAACGCCGGCTTCGCCGGCTACTGCTCTTGCGAGTAAAGTTTTTCCTGTTCCCGGAGGACCTAACAGCAAAACACCTTTAGGAATTTTTCCGCCAAGCTTTTGAAATCTGACTGGTGTTTTAAGAAATTCTATTATTTCGGATAATTCCACTTTTGCTTCATCTGCGCCGGCAACATCGTTAAATGTAACTTTAGCAGCACTCGCACTTAATAATTTTGCTCTCGATTTTCCGAAAGAAAATATACCTTTTGTTCCGCCTGCACCGTTTTGCATTCTTCTCATAATAACTATCCAGAATACAATGATTAATACCCAAGGCAAAGCGTTCAGAATAGGTCCTAACCATCCTCCATCATCTTTTTCCACACTGAAAGAAGGAATATTATCGTTCCACGATTTAATTAGAGCATCATCGACGTTAGTATAAGGCAGGTAAATACTGAATTTATCCACCGTAATTGATTTTCCTGCTACAACAACTGTTTCAGGGTTTCGCAGTTTCCCGAATAATTCATAATTATTATCTGATTTTTTTAATGTTGCGGACTCAATTTTCTTATCAGTAAGAAATTTTTGATACTGGTCGAATGTCACATCAACATGTTTCCCATCGGAACTCTTTGTATAAATCATTATCAGGAAAAATCCAATAAGAATAAT
Organism: Ignavibacteriota bacterium; assembly: GCA_003135995.1. GTDB lineage: Bacteria > Bacteroidota > Ignavibacteria > Tepidaquicellales > Tepidaquicellaceae > FEN-1257. Next base: position 21,077 of record PNBM01000293.1, read on the forward strand.
ACTCCATCCCAATACGATTTTGAATACTCTGTTCCAGTTAAAATCTTCGTTATTTTTATTTTTAAGGTCTTTATTTGGTTTTTGATCCATCTCTAATGAATTTATTATTATAACACATATACATCTTTTAAATTCCTGTATTTTTGGGCAAAATCCAGGCCGTAACCAACTACAAATTTATTATCAATTTCAAACCCTATATAATCCACTTTAAAATCTAATTTAGATATACCTGTTTTATACAATAAAGTTGCAATTTTTACGCTTCTTGGTTTACCTTTTTTAATTAATTTGTTAATAAATTTTATAGATAAACCTGTATCGACTATATCTTCAACTATAATCACATCCCTTCCCTTAACATCGCAATTAAGTTCTTTTATCATTTTTACCTGACCGCTTGTAATTTTTTGGTCGCCGTAACTTGATAATTTCATAAAATCAATTTCACAATTAATTTTTATTTCTCTTATCAAATCCGAAAGAAAAATGAAAGCTCCGTTCAATACACCAATAAATATCGGTATCCTGTCCCTGTAATCTTCATTTATCTGGTTTGCCAGTTCATCAATTCTCTTTCTTATTTGCCTGGCACTTATGAAAAGCTGGGGCTTACCTTTCTCAATTTTCTTCATTTATATTTATCTTGTTTTATTAATGATAGCGAATATAATATTTTTAATAAACAAATAAAAAAACCCACAGAAAACATATGATTCAGTGGGTTTTAAAAATTTATTATTATTCCTTAAACATTTTCTTCATCAATAAGTCTTTGGGTTTTTCTTATAGCTCTTTCCTTCAGCATTTTCTTTTCAACTGACGGCTTAACATAAAATTGTCGACGCCTGAATTCCTTTAAAATTCCGGCTTTTTCGTATTTTTTCTTGAATCTTTTTAAAGCTTTATCCAAAGATTCATTATCTTGTACGATAACTTTAATCAATTATATTACCCCTTTTTTTAATATTAATCTTCAAAATAGTAATTTTAAATAATTTATTCAATGTTATATTTAATCTTTTATAAAAAAAAATGATTATTATACAGACTCAAATCATATCAATTATGATTACATTATATCCTATTATTACAGTTTATAACAAAATAATACCCTATTTATATCCATTTTTTTTATAATTTTCCGCCTGTTCCCTGGAATTTTCGAAATTCTTCATTCCAAGTACTTTGTCATAATATTTTACAGCTTCCCCGTGATTTTTCATAACGTCGAGATACATTCCATACAACAAATTAGAAAATACACCGAATGACGTCTCTTCATTGTCTAATGTTTTAGATAGCGTTAATGACTCTTTTATATATGGTTCGGCTTCAGGCGCTCTATCCATTCTAATCAGGGCTAATGCAATGTAATAATTTGCTTCCCGTTCAGTATATTTGTTGTCGTATCCCTTAACATTATTTTGGCAATTCTGCAAAATATTTTTATAGCCTTCCAATGCTTCGGTAAAACGTGCTAATCCTATTAAACTCGAACAAAGGAATTTATCGAATACGGGATTTTCAGGAAATGTATCAAATAATAACCTTGAATATTTTTCCGATTCAAAATAGTTCTTTTCGTAATTAATATATAAATATGCAAGTGTATATTTTGCTTCTGTAGAAGCATAACCATTTCCCGATGCAATTTCTTTAATTTGCATCAGTCCTTTTATTTTATCGCCTTTCGGAAAAATAATCATTAATGGTTTAAGCATAGGATATTTCTCCGGAATGAAATCGGCAAAATAATTATAAATTCCGATTCCGAACAATGCTTCTTTATTATCAGGCTGTAACTCGATTGCTGTATGAAAAAGGTTCAATGCTTCTTTTCCGTCTTCAGCTGCTTTCAGCCAGCTTTCACGAATACTCCGAAGCAGTCCCCTGTATCCGAGTGCTCCGCCTTTATAAAATATTGCATTAAAATCATTTTCATTCTTATCTAATATTTTATCCGATACATCTATAACTTTTTTAATTCTTTCGTTAAACTCATCATCGTATGCTTCATCTTTTTTATTCAAAAGAATCTTCCAGTAATCGAGCATAGCAAGGAAAAAATAACCTTCAGGATTATTAGAATGTTTTTTTATATAGGAATTGAATTTAATATCCGCTGAATCAAATTTCGTATGATAAATATAACTTATTCCGCTTTCAATCTCGGGGTCTTTAGTTTGTGATTTTAACGGAACAGAAAAATGTATAGTAATAAATAAGACTGTCAAAAATGTTATAAGAATCGGCAATGATGTTATTTTAATTCTCAAAATAATTTCTTTAATTTGATAATATATAAATTCAATTTAATAATTATTTTACCCTTTTAATTATCACCAGCGTTTTATCGTCGGTATATTTCCCCTGGGCGGAATATTCCTGTACATCCTGAATTATCATCTCGCAAAGTTCTTTTGGGCTTTTATCTTTATTGTTAATAATAAATTTTTTCAATCTATCATCACCGTAGAACTCGAAATTATTATTTGTTGCTTCAACAATTCCGTCCGTATATAAAACCACCAGGTCATTTTTGTTCAGGTAAATACTGTCAGTATAGTATTTTTGATTCGGCGCCGGTCCGAGTACCGGCCCGGTGGATTTTAATTCTTCGATTTCATTTTTTTCCGAATTGTAATAATACGGTGAGTTGTGCCCCGCATTAACAAATACGCAGAGTCCTTTTTTATCTTTATATAATTCACAATAAAATAAAGTTACGAATCTTTCGTAAGGAAATGTTTCGTTTACAAGGTTACTGATTTTTTTTACAAGTGAAGTCATGTTAATATCATATTCCACACCCATCTTCAAAGCTCCTGAAACGTACAAGGCCTGTGCAGCAGCAGAAATACCCTTTGAAGCAGCATCGGCAATCGCTACACACAATTTGGAATTCTCACCTNNCACCTGTCTCTATATAATCAAAAAAATCGCCTCCTACAATTTTATCGGGAATGGATATTCCGAATATATCATAGTTTCCGAAAATAAAATTATGTTCCGGTAAAATGCTTTTTTGTATTTCACTGGCTTTTTCTAAATCTGCAATATTTTCTTTAGCTTTGATTTCAATATTTTTGGCTCTTAAAACCGAACTTAAAGTACTGCTTATGATATTTAAAATATAATGAAATTCATTGTCGAGTATTTTACTGTTCACAGCAAGTAAATATTTATATAAAAAATAAACTTCATTATTATTTTTTATTTTAAATCTTTCCCCGACACCCGTGGCTGAATAATGAAATATTCCTTTTGACAATAAATATTCATCGGTTTCCGTGCTCATTATCGTTCTTGCTATTCCGATTTCTTTGAAAACAGGAAAATCTTTCACTTTCATCTGGTAATTTTTATCAATTAAATCAACCTCACCGATTTGTTCTATTATTTTATATGCATCTTTTTTTTCATTTAATTTCCAGAGCCTGCCTCCGAGAATATTTATATCCTCATTTTTTATAATTTGTTTCAATACATAAGATAGCATTTCCGACGAAGAAAACTTAGGCGCTTCTTTTAATATATTATTTAATGTCCTGTAAAATTTCCTTTGTTCCATTAATTTCGTTTCTCCCTGTATGTTATTTTTAAATTGTTTTTATCTAAATATAATTTCCCCAAAGAAGCTACGGTTGAAAATATCACAGATATATAATATATCCAGAAAATTGTTACTACAATGAATGCATAAGTACCGTATATTTTTCTGAAGTTTGATAATTTTAAGATATAAAAAGCATAAATGTATTTCATAAGTTCAAATAAAATTGTTGAACATATTGTAGAAAAGTTAATAACTTTAGCGGGAAGTTTGAATTGCGGAAGATATCTGAATAATATAAAAAACATTAAATACGAAATAAAAAACGAACCAAAAACAGGAATTAATATATTTGTAATATTGGATGTTATTACTTCACCGAATGCATAATAAGAAATATCATGAAAAACCTGCAGCAAGGAAGCAAACGTCAGTGAAATCAGGAATAACACTAATGTAATGATTACTAAAATAAAATCGTGAAGCTTGCTGTAAAAATAATTAACTGAAAACTCAAAATCGTATATTTTATTAAGAACATCACGCATCGTGCTGAATAATCCGCTCATTGTCCACGTTAATCCTACAATTCCTAACAGTCCTGTAATAAATGTGTAAGATGTTAACTCTTTGGCTCGTTCCGACATTTGCATAATAAATTTCTGCTTGAACTCACCCTGGAATGGCAATATATTTGAAATGTAATTATTGATTTGGTCTAATACATTCGAAGAGTCAAGGTAAATTCCCAATATTGTAAGAGCAATTAAAAGAAAAGGAATTATACTTATTACTATATTGAATGCAATTCCCGAAGATAATACCCATATATGATCTTTTTCGAATTTATTAATTATTTCTTTTGTATAATAAATAATATTATCAAAAATATTTTTTAATCCGGGGGATTTAATATTTATTTTTTTAAAATTCAATAAGTATTTTCTATTTTATTATACCTGTTTTTTTGAAATCTTAATTTTAACATTATTTTCCGTTATTCAGATAGAATTTTTTAATTTCAGATTTTTCCCGTCAATTTCAAAGTAATTCATTGAGTTTATGTTATTTAAATTCTATTAAATAGAATCTATAAATTATTAAATTATTTATAAACATAATAGCAATTTACAAAAAACAAAAAACAAATAACAGAGAACAAAAATATTAGTATTGATATAACTTATATCCCGGAGGGATAAAAAATAAATAATAGAAAATGAAACTATATATGTAAAACCCCTCTCCTTCCAGGTTGAGTGTTCTTTGCGAAATCCCGACTTGTCGGGAAGAGTTTCTTGGGGCAAGGGTGAGGTTTTGTATTTTAAATTTTTTCTGAATCTTTACTTTTTCACCGAGAAGTCTCCCTTATTCATTAAATTATTCTTGAGGTTATTGACTGAACATTGAACATTGTACATTGAATATCGTTAGGTATTAGATAGTTTTACTTCATTGCCATAAATAATTTTTCCATATTCATATCTATTCCCGGATATTTTGAATTCAGGTATGCAATATAGCCCGAGCCGCTGTAATAAAAAGCAACTCTGTCGTAAGGAATATTTTTACCGTGCTCGTTAATTTTAAAGTTAAAAAATATATTCAGTTTATTTTCAATATATCGCGCATATCCTTCTTTCCATTCCTGCCATATCATATATTCATAATCTTCTTTGGATAATATTTTTTTTATTGAATTTCTTAAACTTACAATTTTAATCGAATCGGAATCTTTCAGCGCGTTTAAAAAACTTGTATAATTCTCTACAAATTGCGCATTGTCGTACGGAAATGCATGTGTTAATTCCCACATATAATCCTTTTTTTCCATAGATTTTTTATAAATATCCAATGTTCCTTTTATTTTCATTTCTACTGAATAAAACTGAGCACAGTGAACGAACTCATGAAATATCAGAACCATCTCTTTTGTATTATCAAATGCATCCCCTGTCACAATGCAAACCGGCTTGAAATCATAACCCTGAAGCGGCATAGCAGCCCGGATACCGTCCGGAACAGGAAAATTTTCAGGTACTTTTTTTATAAATGTGTAATTTGAATTTGAATCCAAATCGAAAATATAAAGCGAATGGTTTTCTGCTACAGCTATCGGGTATAATTTTTCAAGAACAGGATATAGTGATTTTATCTGTTCGTGCATGATTACTAATTGCTGCGTTCCGGTAATATATTTGGTTGTGATTGTTTCGGATGTATCAGGATTGTCCTGACAAAATCCTGTATTTATAAATGCTAATAAGAAAAATATAATAATTTTTTTCATTGTCTAATAATTTTAAAAATAAACACACAGACCGAAACGAATAGTATTGGCTTTTAAAGTTTTCACATCAAATACATATTCGGTTAAAACACCACCATCATTCATAAATTGATCATGATCTTTACCAAGCGTTGCCTTTGCTACATATTCTCCTGATAAACTTACATTATCTATGATAAAATATTCTGCACCAAGTGAAGCAAATAATCCTAAGCCCCAATTATAACGGTTTTCGGCGTAATTTTGAGACTGATCCCCGTATCCCGAATACGAATAAACCGGACCTGCAGATAGAAAACCTTTTATTTTTCTTGATTTTGAAAAATAATATTGCATATTTAATACAATATTATGAGAATAATTATGGGAGTTATATCCAATAATCGCATCAGAACTGGTTTCTTCTACAGCATTTTCACTTACTTCCAGTCGCAAAGATAACTTATCCGATAAATGATATTTTCCTGATAACGTATAAGATTCTATTCTCGAAGATGAACCAAAAATTGTACCTACATCAAACGTAACAGCAAAATCCCCTTTTTTAATTTCGCTTGAATATTTGTTTAAAACAGTACTATCAATTGTCTGAGATAATAATTCAGATGAAGTTATTATCAGAAAAAATAAAACGATATTACAAAATGTTTTCATAATGTATACATAATNNCCCGCCTGTAATTTTAGTATGTGCTGCCTTTGTAGTGTTAAGTAAATGGCTGTCAAGAAAAGCGAGATTGAAAGAAAAATTATTTAATTTATACGTTCCTCCGAATGTTATGAAATATTGGTCATACGAACCAAGTTCATCGCCATAACCAATTCTCGGGTCAAGTTCCCGGTAATCATATAGAGTAAAAAACCCGCTTCGTAATTTCCATGTTTCATTAATTTTGTATTCCAGACCTATATGAACGTTACTCATATCTTTCATATATAAATTTGCTTTGGTATTTGCATAAAGATAATCCAATGAAATATTTAATTTATCATCTAATAATCTTAATTCTGTTCCAAGTGAAATTCTATTCGGATATTTTACGGGTTGTTTCGTATTATATGTGGGATTATCGCTAATCCACTCCGTACTATCGGAGAATCCGGGTTCAAAAGTACCGCCAAATGAAAAATATTTATTCGGAGAAATAATAAATCCCAACTTAGGATTAAATCTCCAGAGATTTGAACGAAAACTATTATACGGGAATTCGGGACTGCTGTAATCCTGTATCATGTCTGTCCTTGAATAAGTAATATTCAAATTGGCTCCGATTCTTAACCAGTTATAATTAAATACAATGGGAACAGTTAAAGAATGTGCGACAAATTTATCACCAAATTCACCAATACCTATTATTTGTCCCTCGTTATTAGTATAAACAAAGTTTTCGAAAACAACTTTATAACTGTAGCTATTCTGATATATTAAACCTGCCTGAAGATATTTGTTAATTCTGAACGCTCCTCCAACAAAAACGGAAGGAAAAGCAGGTTTGAAAAACAAATCAGGTGAATAATATGATCTGTCTAAACTACTTTTATAAGTGTAACCTAAATATAATTGAAATTTTTTATTCACATCTAATGATGCAGGATTCAAAGATACAAAAGAAATATCTCCCAAACCTGCAATACCCGTATATCCTTTGCCGGATGCCACTGATGATAATGTATTATCCGAATAATATTCCCAACCGGGATTAGTATAAAAATCCGGTTCGCTTATAGGTCCGTCTTTTTGAGCGAATAATACTGAAGAAATAAAAAATAAACTGAAAAAAATAATGATTATGCGATTCATAATTTATTTATTAGATTTTCAAAAAATAAAATAATTATTTCTCGTTTTTCATTTTTTCGGTTGGAACAGTAAATTTGTCACCTCCTGAGTGAATTCATTTTTAGTAAATTAAAGAAAAGGAGTGAAAATTACAACTGAGATATAATTTTTAATTTTATTAACTAACCCTTATATTACATCAGATTTTTTTAATCAGAATTCCACATTAGAATCTTATTTCCTTAAATTTCCTGCTGTCATTAACTTCTTGGCTTCCGCGTTCTTTGCGTCCTGATGCTCGTTATCGGGATTTAACTTCTCTAACTTCTATAACTTCCTTAACTTCTCTAACTCCTTTAACATATATAATAAAATGTCTCGAAAAAAAGTTGTTTAATATTAAAAAATCAGTTTTTAAGAAACGAAATTATCGAATTGAAGAAGTTCAATATTTTAAGTAACTTATATGATATTTCGAACTAATATAATTATAAATGGATAGCACAAAAGAGCTTTTGGTTATTGCTTTGGGGGGAAATGCACTTTTAAACTCCAAATCAAAGGGAACTATTGAAGAAAGAGAAGCCGCTGCAGATGAAACAGCCGCACAACTTCTGAACGTTCTCGCATCCGATTATAGTATTATTTTAACTCACGGGAATGGTCCGCAGGTAGGTAATCTCCTGATACAAAATGATGAAGCGATTGCTAAAGTTCCGGCTATGCCTCTCGATGTTTGTGTCGCTGAAACGCAGGGTGAAATCGGTTTTATACTTCAAAAAGCTATTCAAAATACATTTCAAAAAAATGATATTAAAAAAAATATTCTGACAATATTAACACAGGTTCTTGTAAATGAAAATGATCCTGCGTTTTCAAATTTATCTAAACCGGTCGGTCCTTATTATTCACTCGAGCAGACTAAGAAAATTTTAGATGAAAAAGACTGGAAATTCAGGGAAGACCCGGGTGGAAAAGGATACAGAAGAGTCGTTGCTTCACCTAAACCAATTAAAATATTGCAGGATAAAATAATTAATGATTTAATCTTATCAGATTACATTGTTATTGCAGTCGGTGGCGGCGGAATTCCTGTATGGATAAAAGATAATGAAATTCGCGGAATGGAAGCCGTTATAGATAAAGATTTAGCTTCATCCCAGCTTGCAATAGATTTAAAAGCAGATGAACTGATTATATTAACTAACGTTGAATGCTGCTACATAAATTTTAAAAAACCGAATCAAATTTCACTGCGGGATTTAAATCTCGATGAAGCACAAACATATTATGACCAGGGACATTTTTCCGCCGGAAGCATGGGACCGAAAGTTTTAGCAGCTTTGGATTTCGTAACAAACACGGGAAACAAAGCTATAATTACAAGTATTGAAAAATTATCCGATGCGCTTAAAGGCAATGCAGGAACGATTATACATCAATAAAAAGTACTGTGAAACGTGAAAGGTGAAAGGT
>PNBM01000212.1 GCA_003135995.1 Ignavibacteriota bacterium
CCGTACAAAATCCGTACGTTTTTCGCTCTTAACGTTGAAAATAATCTATGAAAATCCAACTTAATCAGTGTCATCTGTGGTCAAAGATCTAAAACAAGTACAAAACCGAACATTTCCGAACAAAACCGGTACAAAATCGATACAAAAATAAAAATTTTTTTGTAACAGGATTTTTTCGCATCCTCAAATTCAAAATTCTAAATGAACGGACGGAAAACTCCTCTGGAGTTTGGGGGCTGAGTTACATCTTTGCTATAAACAGAAAACTCCTACGGAGTTTTTTTTGAAACTGTGTTATTATTATTATTATAAATCGGTGACAATCTGCATGTATCAGTGTCATCTGTGTGCAATTTTCTTTTCCGGAAAACGAGAATTATCTTTTCGCTAAAGAATTTATTACTTTACTTAAATTTTTCTTTGCATTCTCAAGAATATTTTCTGCTTCGGTAAGGATTTCTTTTTTATAATTATTATCTTCAATCTGCGGAAGATTTATTTCTACATTTTTAAATGCGCCCCAGATTCCCGTTTCAAGGCTCTTAGCTCCTACTTCCAAATCACTTTTCGAAGACATATTTCCGTATTTTGCCATTTGTATCATCCACTCCCAGCAGGAATCGGAAATTCGCATAACTTTAAGCGGAACATCAATTGCTTTCTTTAATCCTTCCTGCATTTTTGTATGACGGATTGATTTTTCTGCATCCGAATTCTTGGGCATTTTCATTGCAATCATATAATCATTAAAAGCATTTGTATCGGCATCTATCATCGAGATTAGTTCTTTCATTTTCGTATGAAGCGGAGGTATGAATTTTCTCATTTTCGAATCTATGCTTTCAAATTTTTTCGTACCATAGCTCATCCAACCCATCATAGCTCCGAGTGCGGCACCGAGAGAAGCTATTAATGCGGAAACACTTCCGCCTCCGGGTGCTGAAGTTCTTGCTCCTACAAGCTCAACAAAATCCCTTACCGATAAAGAAGCCAATGGCTCATTTGAACCTTCATCAATCATATATTCAATAATTCTTTTTTCAGGAATAAATTGTGAAACGGAAGAAAGTCCGAGCCTTTCAACGACAAGACGAATTTTTTGTTTTTCATCAATCAGGAAAAGATTTTCTTTTTCCATATAATATTCAGCCGCCATCAACATTGCCTCGAGCGGTATAAGACCGACAAGTTCACTTCCACAAGCAGCAAGATTCAATTCCCTTGCATCCTTTGCACATTCTTCAAATACAACGTGCGGAGGAGTGATTGTATAATTATCGAGATTTATCGAAACCTGAGCCATGTTATATTCATCAACATACCATCCGATAGCTTTGATTGCTTTCAGTCTTCCGGGTTCATCATCACTTCTTCCCTGTTCACGAATGTTTAAAGCTATTCTATGCGCCTGCTCCCTTGTTCCGAGAATATTTACGTTGTAAGCAATAAGGAAAAATCTTACACCCGTTGCTGTTGCCCCGGATTTCGGAACAAATTCCTGCGGACCGAAATCAGGTTTCCATTCTGGTTTATAAATTTTATCTTTAATACCTTCATATTCACCTGAACGAATTTGTCTGAGCATTTTTCTGTCCGGATTGGTGGAAGCTTCTTCATATAAATAAATCGGAACACCAAGTTCTTTTCCAACTCTCTCACCGAATTTTTTTGCACACTCAACACATTCTTCGATTGTAACGTTTGCAACAGGTACAAAAGGAACTACATCGACTGCACCCATTCTCGGATGTTCACCTTTATGCGTAGTCATATCGATAAGTTCATAGGCAGTTTTTGAAAACTGGAAAGCAGCTTCAACTACCGATTCAGGGTCGCCGACAAAAGTAAAAACTGTTCTGTTCGTAGATTTGCCCGGGTCGACATCGAGTAATTTTGCACCTTTCACTTTTCGTACTGCATTTGCGCAGGCGTCTATTATTTCCTGATTTCTACCCTCTGATATGTTTGGAACACATTCTATAATTTTTTTCATATAATACCGAAAAATTAATTTGATATTTAATTTTTAATGATGAGATTTAATTTTCAACAATGAAAATTAAACACAGTCGTACAGCAATTTAAGAAATTCCGATACGCCGTCTTCCTCATTGGTTTTTTCCGTTATAAAATGAGCCTTATTCTTAAGCTCAGCTACTGCGTTTTGAGGAGCAACATTTACTCCTCCAAATTCAAATAGTTCCCTGTCATTATACCAGTCACCAATTACAACTATCTGTTTCTTTTTAATACCCAAGTATTTCACGAGCTTTTTCAAACCGGTTCTTTTATTTGTCCTCGAACGCTTAATTTCAAGGTTATAAATTCCAAGCCTCGTACTCGAACGAAAATATTTTGCATTGAGATAAAATTTAAATGGGTAATTCATTTTTTTCTGAATATATTTTATAACTTCCTTTTCATTACCCATCATAATTATTTCGATAACGTCATCGACATATTTATCATAGGATTCAACAAGTTTATAATCAGTACCGAGCCTGTAAAGATAATCTCTTAAAACCGAATTACTTTCAGTATATACAATTTCATCATTATAACAAAGTGCAACTCTGACAAAATATTTATCTGCGAAGTCAAGTGCTTTTCGAACATGCTTAGGAAAAATTACGGATTTATGAAAAACTTGACCCTTGTAGTCCTTTATCAGAGCACTATTTGCAGAAATAACCGGTGATTTAATTTCAAGTTCTTTAATATAATTTAAAATAGACGAATGAATACGCTGAGTTGCAAAAGTGAAATGAATATCTTTGTTATGTAATTTTTTTACTAAATCCTTTGTAGCTTCACCTATCACATTCATGCTATTGGTAATTGTTCCGTCAATATCGGTAACAACCAATTTGATATCTTTTAAGCGCCGGTTTAATTCATCTTTTGATAATAACAAAATAAATAACTTTTAATTTCTTAAACATCTGACAGATAGATATAATCCCTTAAAACCCGATACTGAATATATTATTTTTTGACTTTCTGAAGAATGATATATTTCAAATCAATATAACATTTAAAACAATTATTATAAAAACACTCAATTTCTTACAATTTTACATAATATTTTTGATAATTTAAATGTAAAACAGAATAGGATTTTCTAAAGAAATAAGAATTAAATTTGAAAAAATTTCGTTTTAATAAATTGAATAATAGAATCAGTTATCAGAAAATAAAAATATATTTCTGTATAGAGTTCTTATTAAAAATAATATAAATTTGTTGAAGTTGTATCAAATAATAAGAAAAGTCAAAAATTAATTTACTCTATGAATGAAGACTTAAAACCGGGGAAAGGCAGAGTGTTAATTTCAGCCCCTCATTTGACGGATGTATTTAAAAAATCTGTAATATATCTGACGGAGCATGATGATAACGGNNATATAATAGATGAGTTTCCTGAATTTGAAGCAAAAGTTTTTTTTGGTGGTCCTGTGCAAACCGAACTTGTAAATTTTATACATAAATCGGAAACTGATATAAAAGGCGGCTATGAAATAACAGATGGAGTATTCTGGGGAGGAAATTTTGAAATATTAAAATTATTAATCGAAGAAAATAAACTGGATTCATCAGATTTTAAATTTTTTGTCGGTTACGCCGGCTGGAGCGTAAATCAACTTGAAGAAGAATTAAAAATTAATTCCTGGTACGTAGCTGAATTTAAAGAAGAATATCTTTTCAATGACGAACCTGAAAAACTGTGGCATACAATTTTGAGAGAAATGGGTGGTGAGTATTCTATTATATCGACTTTTCCGGACGACCCATCTTTAAATTAATGTCAAATTACCAATTATAAATGTACAATAGAAAATCGGTTTTTTAAATTTGTTAATAAAACAAAAATCCTGTTCTTAATAAATTCATCTGAACAGGATTTTTAAATTTTAATAATTGTCATTGTAAATTTCAAAGTAAGACTGCGGATGAGTGCAGACCGGACATGCTTTCGGAGCATCCGGACCGAAATGAATGTAACCGCAATTCCTGCAAATCCACATTTTGTCACCGTCTTTTTTAAATATTTTACCTTCGTTAAAATTCTTCAGAAGTTTTTTATATCGTTCTTCGTGATTTTTTTCGATTTCGGCAATTCTTAAAAAAGTTTTTGCAATTGCCGTGAATCCTTCTTCTTCAGCAATCTTTGCAAATTCAGGATACATTTCCGTCCATTCATAATGTTCACCACCGGCGGCGGCAGTAAGATTTTCAGCAGTTGTACCTATTCCCTTCAGATATTTAAAATGTATTTTAGCGTGCTCTCTTTCATTATCAGCAGTTTCAAGAAAAAAATCCGCAATTTGTTCGTAACCTTCTTTTTTTGCAACGCTTGCAAAATAAGTGTATTTATTGCGTGCCTGCGATTCACCTGCGAAAGCCGCAAGAAGATTTTGCTCCGTTTTAGTACCTTTTAAATCATTCATATAATATTGGTTAAATTTAGAATTGATAATTTTATGTTTCGAAATTAATAATTATCAAAAAGATATGTAAGTCGAAAAAATAATATTCGTTTCCAACCCGGTATCAGTCGGATTGGAAACGATAAAATATTTTTATTTTATTTGACTTTGTGCCTGATGTAAAAGACTCTGGGAATCGGCGTAATTCGGGAAATCCGGAGTAATCTGTGATAACATATCTACCGCTCTCTGCCAGTTGCCTCCGTCTATACTTCTTTTACCGATTTCATAATATAAAGTATTTCTCACCGGTATTGTTTCGTTATAATTTCCATATTCGGTCTCCATACCCGAATAAACATCTGTATAAACTTTTGGAATACTTTTGTTCATATATTCAAGCGCCTCGGTGTAAGATTTATCTTTTATCATATCTTTTACTTTTTGCAGTCTTCCATCAAGTACGTAATCCACAACTGTCTTTCTTCTATCAGACATATCAATAGTTTTGTAATTCTTCGGGAAATCAGCGAGATATACAAGGTATTGACCGGGGTCTGTGTTGTTTAATCCGAGTGTCGATACGAATTGCCACTTTTCATCGAAATAATTATTAAGAGAATTTTGCATCATCATATCTATAACGGAATTTTTTACGAAATCATCCGGAAAATCACTGAGATATAAAACCGCTTCAAACCAGTCTCTTGAATCGTAATTTTTCTGTGCTAAATTATATTTTTCATCATAACTCATCGGGGACAGCGGAAGTGTCCTGTGAATAATGCACCTGTAAACAACATTGTTCACATCATTGATTATCTGAATATTAAAAGCAAAGACTCCGTTTAAATTATTATTCAACATCCTGAGACCTGTAACTTTAAAATTCTTCCAATAATTATTAAAAATTTCTCCCTGAGATTTTGGAATTTTGACTTTCGCTGTTACATCTTTGTAAGTAGTGTAATTTACAGGAATCGATATCGTAACTTCGTACATTTCGGAATTCGGGTCATAAATTCCGAGTCCCGTAATTTTTGTCTCAAAAACACCAATAGCAAAATGCTGTTTGGTTTTTACCGTAGCTTCGGAAACTTTTAATTCATCGGTAAATACCGACAGCAAATCTTTTTTTCTTGATTTAATTCTGTCAGCTCTGTTCTGCAAATCCTGGTCTGTTTGAAACTGGTCGGAAATCTGGTAAAGGTCTGTGAATCTTTTTGACATCCTTGAAAAATACTTTATCATTTCAAAATCATAGTAATATAGATATTTATCGGTCAGGAGCACCATACGTTTATCATCAGGACTAAAAACAAATGTTCCCTGGGATGTATAGGGGTCGATTTTAGACTGATATATCAGGTTTTCGGTGAGGCTGTAAACACTTCTTTTGCCTATCGCATAATCATCTGTGACACAATATTCGAATGAAGAACTAAAAGCCGGCGGATTAAAAACATTTTCAAAATCCTTTACCTCCGCAACCCCGCTTTGAGAGAATTTAAAAAATCTCAAATAAGGAGGGAAATTACAACCAATCAGTTCGCCTTTCGGGTCGAAATCAATTGATTTATAATCTTTAAGTACAAAACTGCGAACCACGGAAGTTGTTTTTAAATCTATAATATTCACAACATCATTTTTTGCTTTGCAATATAAATTGCTTCCATCTTTACTCATACTAAGCATTACGTTATCTCTGAAAGTACGGATTAAATTTCCTTCGTTATAATCATAAAGAAATGAAGCCGAATTTGTTGCGAAGCACATTGAATTTCCATCAGAAGTGAAAGCAAAATTTACTACTCCTTCCGCATCTATGTCTTCTATTGAACTCCCTGAGGCAACATCAGCTATGAAAAAATTTTTATCTTCAGGACCTGATGTATAGATTGCAACTCTATCGGCATTATTATTAAACTTTACTTTTATTTCATTAAACCCGCTTTTCAGCTCAACCAATGATTTTTTCGTATAATTTCCATTATCATCGAAAATACCGATTTCAAGGTATGCATCCCCTGCGCTTTTAACGACTTTAGCAACTGTCAATGTCCCTGCAGAATTAAAGCAGGCAGCATTAAAAGTACCGGCAGTTTTAAAATTTAATGCAACAGCATCTTCAAAAATCGTCTGTGCATTTAGAAAATTAAATGATATAATAATAAATGAGATAAATAATAACCGGCTTACGATTTTATGGTGTTTCATAACATTTTTATTTTAAATTTAAAACACTTTTAAAAAAACTTGCTCAGTTCAAAATATTTCTAAGATTTGTAAATGTAAGATAATCAGATTTTAATGAAATTAATATGTAATAATAATGTGATTTTAAGGCTAAATTCCTGAATAAATAGTTATTATAGTTCCGGGTTTATAAATTAAATTATCCATTTATTAATCCAAATGAATCTTAAATTTGGAACATTATCATCTTGTATAATGTTCGTAGAATTAGATATTAATAATGCTTCTCTCGTAAATTATAATTATTGATTTTAAAAATTGTTTAATACCTGATGAGAAAAGAAAATATGGAAAAAGAATTAAAAGTAAAAAAATCGATTGATATCAAAGCCGATATTTCAAAAGTCTGGGAAGCATTAACAAATCCGGAGTTAACAAGAAATTATTTTTTCGGATGCGAAGTGATTTCAGATTGGAAAACAGGAAGCTCCATTATCTTCCGCCAGTTTGAAGAAGGAAAAGAAATAATTTATGTTAAGGGAATAATTTTAGAAATTGAAAACGGGAAATTTTTAAAATTTACGGCATGGGGCCCGGAATCCGGATTTGAAGATGTAGAATCAAATTATACTCTTGTAACATACGACCTTTCCGAAACAAATCGACAAACGAAATTGACAATAACTCACGAAAATTTTAATGAAGATTTAAAAAGATACAATGATTCAGAAAAAGGATGGTCTTACTTAATGACAGCACTGAAAGAATATTTGGAGAACAAACCAAATGATTTATTTTGAACTTGCCAGATTCAAATATTTATTTAATTAATATCATTTTTTTCACATTTACATAATCTTTAGTTGCAATCCTATAAAAATAAACTCCGCTTGCAAGTGATTGTCCGTTGAATGTAACTGAATATGCTCCAGCTTTTTGAAATTCATTGTTCACAAGTTTGTTTATCTGTCTGCCAAGTATATCATAAATTACCAGAGTGACTTTTGAATCCTTTGGCAGATCATAATTTATTTTTGTAGTTGGATTAAAAGGATTCGGATAATTTTGAGAAAGGACAAACATCAACGGCAAATTATTATTTATCTGGTTTATTCCTATCGTACCTCCGCCATTTGTGGTTTTATAAATGCTACTATAGTCACCGCATAACCAGGCATTATCAGAATCAAATGCGTATAAAGATTTTACTATTTTATGATTTTCATTAAATTGCAAAGTCCAATTTACTCCCGAATTTGTAGTTTTCAAAACAACACCATTGGATTGACCATCTTCTCCTCCAATCCATCCTGTAAATTGATTAACAAAATTCAAACAATTAGGAAGATCCAGAATATTTGGAGTATTTAAGGTTAACCAGTTTGCACCACCATTAGTTGTTTTATGTATTTTATCATAATTTGTTATCGAATTTGATATTTTATAACCAATGTCATTATTCAGAAATTGAAAACTTAAGTTTTGACAAAATCCCAAAGAATCAAAAATTATATTCCAGTTTGAACCACAATTTGTGGTTTTCCAAAATGCATTTCGTTCAAAGTAATAATAAATACTATTAAAATAATAATGTCCTAACAACCATCCGGTTGAATTATTGATAAAATTAATATCTTCAATATTATATGGTGTAGAATTAGGTAATTGTATTAAACTCCAATTTAAGCCTGCATTACTCGTCTTTAATATTCTGTTACTATCACAACCAATAAATCCATTAAACTGGTCACTGAATTTTATCGAAAGTAAATTTAATGGGGAATAATCAAATATCTTAGTCCAATTATATCCACTATTTGTTGTTTTAAAAATGAGTCCACCTGGAAAAGAATAACCGGAATAATTATTTCCTATTATGAAACCGGTAGATAAATTTATAAAAGTAAATTTATTGTATCCGTGACTGCTATCATTAAAAGTTAAAATCCAATTATTGCCGCTATTTGATGTTCTATATATTCTATGGTAATCTGATATAGCCATGCCAGTATAGCTATTCACAAATTGAATTTGTGAAAAAAAATATTGAGTGTTTTTCGATATTATCACCCAATTTGATCCTGCATCTGTTGACTTCCAAATATAATTAATATCATAACCAGTATGACCACCTCCACCAGCAAAAATAACATTGTTGTTTATTGGTAACAAAGTAAAAACTAAATTATAATTTCCCGGTATTATTCCCTTTGTCCAGTTTATACCTGAATTTGTTGTTTTAGTATAATTTGTGTCACCATATAAAATACCGGTAGTAGAGTTAATAAAGCATATGTGTGAAGGATGCGCACCAAATGAATAGATTGAATCTTGAGTCGAAAAAACCAAATTCCAATTATCACCTCCGTTTGAAGTTTTGTATATAAATGATGCATCTATATTTGAACCATAACAATCGACTAAAACAAAACAATTAGTTATACTCTGTGCAGAGAAACCATAAAATTGTACACTGGTTGCCGGAGGAATATTTTCTATAGGTTTTTGAATCCAATTTGTACCTCCATTTGTGGTTAGTGCAACATATCCGAACAACCCTAATATCCATCCGTTATTAATATCAAAAAATTTAATACCTTTTATCAAATATGCTCCTGGAAAATCTTGTCTTACCCAGTTATTTCCTCCATTGGTTGTCTTGTATAAATGGCCTACAGAGCCATAATTGCAACCAATCCATCCAGTATTAGCGTTTAAAAAGCACAGTGAACTACCTTCAGTTTCCTGGATTCCGGTGTAAATACGTATCCAATTAGTACCTCCGTTTGTAGTTTTCAAAATAACTCCAGTATACGAATTTCCGTTATTTCCTACANNTGATTATTTACAAATTGTCCATCCTTAACTGTATAAGATGAATCGAATGAATAATCGAATGTACATGACCAATGATATCCTGCATCAGTACTCTTATAATAGTATTTACTATTACAAAAAGCAAAATAATTCAAACTATCTTTTTGTACAATTTTAGTTATAGTATTAGTATTGATTAAAAAAGTATTGATCCAACCGGATTGTGCAACGAGGTTTTCCGAGAAGAAAAAAAATAGATATATAAAAAAAACTGTTTTATAAAGTTTCATATTTCCATGTTTTAATAATGTTAATATAATAACTTTTGAATTATTTAAAATAATTTAGAAATTCCAGTAAATTTTCAGTTATCTTATAAATATTATTATAATTTAATATNNTTTTACTTTATCAAGATTATATTTTCCAGGTAAATCGAAACTTATAACCTGTATTATCATATACAAAATATATGGAATTTATTCAAATTGAATCGAGTGATATCGCCTGCCAGTTCGTATCACTATTAATAATTTTAAAAAGATAACTGTGTTTATTTCCGTATAACAATCCGAATGCATAGCCCGTACAGCAGAAGTAAATTGAATTCGATTTAATTATAAACCGTTAATATTTGGGGGTGATACAGTAAACCAACCTCATCGAATATAACATTCATAAAAATAAACAATAAAAAGTAAAAAAAACAAACTTTTTCAAGATTTTTTTATTTTAAAAGAATCATACTTTTAACTTCGGCGTTATTATTAATCTCAATATTATAAAAATAAATTCCGGATGAAAAATTTGTTCCG
>PNBM01000056.1 GCA_003135995.1 Ignavibacteriota bacterium
CTTTTCCAGCAAGGCAGGAAATAATCTAAACTATATTCAGAGAGCGTTTTTCTTTCTGCCGGGTCAAGCATCCAAACAGAATATTTATCAATAGCAATTAATATTGAATAATGAGAATATTCTTTTTCTTCATCCACATTCCAGCAAATAAAGAGAGGATAACCCTTTTCTAAATACTCCCCGGCTTTATCTAAATTTTCTTTAAACTCTATTAAGTCAACTTTATCCAGAGTTTTAAAATAATTTTTTATATCCTTCCAGTCTGTTCCTTCGGTCGTCGTATTAATTTTATGCCCGAGTTCTTTATAAGTCACATCTATCCCATAAAATCCCAGGAGCATTTTAACAGATGCAATTCCACAATCTGCATCCGTTTTCATTATTTCTTTATTAATTGTCTTTTCTATCCACTGTTTATTTCCAACGGTTTCGTTTTTACCCTTCCAGATTGTATAAGCCGTAACTGTAACTACAAGAATAATAAAGACAGAAATTAAAATTATGACTAATCTCTTTTTCATTTTTTAATTTCAATTACCCAATTTAATTAAACTACTTTATTTGTTTTCTATTTCTCTTTTCCGTTTACAATTTTATAATCATCATATATTAATCGGGAATACCATTTCTATCATTATCTCTGAACGCTTTGAAATTGTGATTGATGTTATCTTTTATATTATTATCGATATCATTAGAATTTGCCGGGTCTTTCGGGTCAAGGAAAGCTCCGTTTTTTATAAACCAGATAAACGGCTTTACAATCATTGTTATGTTTGAATATGCCGCAGAGATAGAAACATTATTCGGGAAATTCAGTATCTGATGTGCTGACTTGGAAGACCTATAAACAAAATAATTTCCCAAATAAAATCCTTTTACTATAACCGAATATCTGCCGTTTACATCCGCAAACTCGGGGTCAGGAACTGCTTCGTTATCATTTAATTTATGAACTTCAAATTTTACATGTTCGTAATCACCATAAGGAATTATAGCCGAACTTATAGTATTGATACTTGAAGTAAGATTAAGGAACAGAATGAACGGACCAATCTTAAAGTCGGATGAATCCTGATGGTTGTCTGCAACGTCCAGTTTAATATCTTTTATTAATATCTTTACTGTGTCCAGTATAATGATGTTTTGTGCATCACCCACGGAATCAGCTGATGACATAGCACTAAAGCTAAGGTTATCAGCCTGAGAAGTAACGGGTGATGTTTTATTGCAGCTGTAAAAACCGACTGCTGAAATCAGTACCATGAAAATCAAAACGCTGAATTTATGTTTTAAAATTGATCTTTTCATTTCTAATTATTTATCTTCCGTTTTATAATAACTTTAATAGTTATTATTTAATTTATTTCTTACACGTTATTTTTTCTGCTTTTCGTTATTATTCGGCTGCTGCGGTTGCTGCTTTGTGTTATTTTTGCCTGGCTGCTGCTGCTTCGTGTTATTTTTGCTCGGTTGCTGCTGCTTTGTGTTATTTTTGCTCGGTTGCTGCTGCTTCGTGTTATTTTTGCTCGGCTGCTGTTGCCTCGTGTTATTTTTGCTTTGTTGCTGCTTCGTGTTGTTATTGCTTTGTTGCTGCTTTGTGTTATTATTGCTTTGTTGTTGCTTCTTGTTAACAGTGCTTTTTTGTTTGGTCACGTTATTATTACTATTCTGTTTGGTCACTTTATCGTTGCCATTTTGTTTGGTTGTGTTATTGTTGCCGTTTTGTTTAGTCACTTTATCGTTGCCGTTTAGTTTGAGTACATTGTTTTTGTTTGCACTTTGTTTAACATTTTCATGGAATGTTTTACTATATCCATTATCATTACTTACCTGTTTTTTCACGTTATCATTACCGTTATTTTGTTTTCCATTTTGCATATTTTCATTTTTAGAATTATTACCCGCAGATTTTCTTTCAGGAAGGTCATTATAATTNNTATAATTCTTGAATGATTTCGGTTCATTCTTAGTAAATCTTGAATTGTCTTTATTTCTATATCTATTGAATTCCGGTGAATACACATTATAATTCTTATCGCCATACCTTACTTCATTAAAATTTCTGACGTGATTAATATTTACCATTTCGATATGATTGCCGTAATAGTTTTGAATTATGTTGACATCAGGACCTCGGTCTATAAGAATATTATTAGAAACAACTAATCCGACAGTTCCAACCATTAAGCTTATTGAAATTCTGCTGCCATCATCATAGTACGGATTATTATATCTGTAAATATCAGGGTCACAAAAATGGTTTCTATTGACTACCATATAATCATCATCATCAATCATCGGGTCACCACCCATATTACCGTCATACATATAATCCGAAGGTNNCGAAGGCGGCAAAGGAGCCCATGATACATAATCATCGTTTTGTCTCCAATCTACCCATGCAGGAGCCCATACTCTTCCGGGAACCCATAACCAGCCATGATGTGAATGAACCCACCTGCCATGGTGGCTGACTGTTTCTTCATAAGGCGTACGACCTCTGAAATACCATCCTTCATCTGAATTAATCCATTGACCATCAGAATAAGGTCTGTATTCAGGAGCAGGAGCATCTCCGACTGACCCGGCAATAGTTAAATCCGGCGAGGGCTGCCACACGAAAACCATACCCATATCCGCATCTGCGTTAGCATTTTTGACGCCAAACAGATTTGAAAATGATAAATTATTGTTGTTTGCACTTTTTGTAGNNCTTTAGATTTCAGACCTACTTCATCAGCACTAACCTGTATCCACTCACCGAAAGGTGAAAGCTGGTCATAAAATTCTTTGTAATCGACTGTAGTGAGATCTTCATCGGATTCCGTGAAGTCTTTATTATCAGTTGGGGTTTCTACGACATTTGAGTCCTGCAAATCTTTCTGCACCTGGGTCAAACTTTCATGAGCCATTTTAGTACAGGAAGAAAATACAAACAATGTTGTCATCAGAAGTACTATTCCCATAAACCATTTCAAAAACAACAATTCAGTTGTTCTTAATTTAAATTGAGTTTTCATAACATTTCTTTTGTTAAAATTTTTAATTTTTTGATTAGAATTTGAAATCCTCACCGAGTTACAATGAGATTAAGTTAAAATTCCGGGGATCCAAAACAAAATATTGCTATAGATGTCTGCTATAAAATATTTTATTTCTTCATATCCTCAGGATTATTAACTCGAAAAGAATTGTTATTAGATGAAGAAAAATAAAATCCGCGATCTAAAAAACTATCCAGAGTACCACAATAATAATAATAGTTGCCCAAAACATAATAAGTATCTTTGTATATTAATTTTTCTAAAAATTGTAATTTTAAAATTAGAACTGCAGAGATAAAGTCATTACTATCGAAACCTGTTTTATTTATGAGAAAAATAACCATTATCTCTGCAAATTCTAATTTGACGTCTACTGTTGCTTTTGTTACAACACAAAACGGAAAAATTCATAAATAACATGTATGTATTCATCATATTCATTGTCTCAGAGGATTTCCCATAACTTCAATAAATGAACTGCTTTTATGTTTCGGAATTTTCAATTACTCGTTGCAGTATTAAAAACCGGATTTTTTTAAGCGTCATTTATTTTTTCGNNGAGTTTTTCCACATTTATGTTTAGAGCATCATTAGCATCGTCAGCTTTTTCTTTTGCACGGAACCATAAATCAAAAATTCGTTCTTGCTTTTTTAAAAAACTCTTTGTTTTCATTGCATATATCATTTCTTAAATGTCATCCGAATCCGGGATAATCCATATTAAAAAATGATATTTTAAAATTTTATTAAGTTACTTTTCTGCCTGTTACCAGCCTGAAAATCAATACAATTACGGCAATAACTAAAAGAATATGAATAAATCCGCCCATTGTATAAGAACTAACCATTCCAAGAAACCAAAGAACCAATAGAATTAAAATAATTGTCCACAACATGATTTTTCTTTATATTTAATTTAAAAAAATTCGTTAGTTTAAATTAGTAAAGCAGAGATAAATTCTTTAATTTCGAAACCATTATCATGTTTAAGATAAAAAACTATTATCTCTGCAGTTACTAATTTGAAGTCTAATGCTGCCTTTGACGCAACACAATGCAGATAAAATTATAATATCTTTCCGAAATTCTATATGTTCTTAAAACTGTGAGAATTTATAATCATCTTTTACAGATGATTTGCTTTAATTATTTCCGGATTCTCTTTAATCATTAAATTATTCATTAAACCCGGATTTTAAAGTATCTTTACCTTTTCTTATTTATGCATAATTTTTTCCACATTTGTGTTTAAAGCATCATTAGCACTCTTTATTACATTTTCAGCTTTTTCTTTCGTGCTTTGCCATAAATCCAAAGTTATTTGTTTACCATCTTCAAAAAGCTCATTTGTTTTTCGGTTTATATCTTTTCTCAGATGTTTACCTGATTCAGGTGCGTATAATAATGCGATGGCACTTCCAATTGCACCTCCAAATATAAAACTAACCAAAAGCCATTTTATTTTTTTTACAGTTGTCATTTCTTTTATTATTCTTGTACTGTTCTTGTACCGTTAAAATATTTTTATATAATGTAAACTTTTTCTTAATTATTTAATCAAAATCATTTTCCTGACAGACACAAATGAACCTGCTTCCAGCCTGTAGAAATATATGCCACTCGGTTTAGCGCTTGCATTCCATTCAATTTGATGATTTCCTGCAAATTGCGATTCGTTAACCAATATGTTCACTTCCTGTCCCAGTGCATCATAAACACTTAGCTTGACATTACCGGTTTTAGGAAGCTGGTAATTAATAACCGTTACAGGATTAAACGGATTCGGATAATTCTGTAAAAGCGCATATTCAGTAGGATTTGTTGCCACACCGTTACTTATTGCAGTATAAACACCTGTCGTATTGAATCCATTCATATAAATATCAAAATTATTACCGCTGCGGTAATCCTGCCATACAACAATTGCTCCTGCATTGCCATTGCTGACTATCATTGGTTTCAGCTGGTCATTTGCTATCGTACAAATTCCAAAGCCGTTTGCTGACCATGTTATTGCTGCATTTGAAGCAATACGTTGTGCATAGATATCGGAATTTCCTGCATTACGATGGTCTTCCCAGGTAATATAAGCTCCGTTGTTTCCATCGCTCACGAGCTGTGATTTAATCTGGTCACCTGAAGCTGTGCAAATGATAATGCCCGTTGCAGTCCATTGTACTGCACCCGTAGAATTTACTCGTTGCGAATAAATATCAGCTGTTCCGGGACCGGCACCTGTCCTGTAATCTGTCCAGGAAATAATTGCGCCACCCATGCCATCACTGACAATCTTCGGGTCAATCTGATCGTATGCGACATTGTTGTTCATTACGACACCGTCAACTGCCCAAACTATTGCTAAAGCAGGACCCTGCCTTTGAGCGTAAATATTATAATCAGTCGTGCTTCTATAGTCATACCAGGTAATAATTACACCGCCGGCTCCATCACTGCAAATGTCCGGTTTAAGCTGGTCAGTTGCCGCAGTGCAAGTGGCTACTCCGTTTGTGGTATACATTGGTGCACCACCAGAACTAATACGCTGAGTATAGATGTCGTAATTTCCGGCACGATTATCATACCATGTGATAAATGCGCCGCCGCTTCCATCGTTNNCCGAGTTGTGAGGCTGCCTGATTGCAGACGCTTACTCCGTTTGCAGTCCATAGCCCTGCTCCACTCGAATTTATACGCTGTGCATAAATATCAGCAAAGCCGTTATTACTTCGATAATCCTGCCAGGTGAGAATTGCTCCTCCTAAGCCGTCGCTAACCATTGAAATTGTATCCTGATTAAAAACAACTACTGAAACAGGAACACCATTAAGTGTCCATTGTATCGCTCCGCTTGAATTTACACGCTGAGCAAATATGTCAGTAGTGGTACTTCCGCGATAAGATTCCCATGCGATAATAGCGCCACCGCTGCCATCACTTACTATTGTTGGATTAAAACTACTATCCTGCGTACAAATTGCGATACCGTCAGTTGTCCACATTCCATTTCCCATAGTTCCCATTCTTTGTGCATAAATTTCAGATTTGCCACTTCTTTTATCCTGCCAAACGACAATAGAACCACCACTGCCATCGGTGGTCATTGCAGGATTAACCTGATTATTTATGGCAATACTAACGGGACGACCTTGTGTTTGAGAATATGTTGTTACAGGTGCAATTAAAACCATACCAAGTATTACGACGTACAAGCACATCAATCGACCAATAAAATTTATTGGATTTCTTGATAATGTTTTCATTTCTTTTCCTTGCTTTTTAACTAACTTTTAAATTTCGTAGAAACGAAATTTAACAGGTCTCCTATTTTCATAGAAGACCTGATTTTTTATTAATGTACTTATACGTAATCTTTTATAATCTAAAATCAACGCCTCCTACAGCTGCTATATATGACTGTGAGCCTCCGGATGCTAATATTTCATGCAATTTTACTTTTAAAATTATATTTACAGTACCACCTACAGGAATTGTTACTCCCGGACCTATATTGAGTCCAAAATTCGTGGATGTTGCAGACGGATAATCATAGGTAACTCCACCGATAGTTTGAGTATAGTCTTGTGTATGGAACATATATACACCCAATCCGGCTTCAAGGAAAAGAGCTGCTTTAAGCTGCGGACCTGAGAAAGTATATCTTGGTCCAACAGTTATAGCTATGACACTTGCACCCGAAAGAGGAGCTGCTTCAGTTTTTGCCGGCAGATCAAAATATGAGNNAGGACTTAAAGAGATTATTGGATATACAATCTTTGACGGCGACTGAATATCAGCATTAAGAGTATTGAATAAAGCATTAGATGTTTGCGCATTTGTAACATTAGTAGCAAAGAATGCAATTATAAACAGGGCAAACACTATTGTAAATATTTTTTGAAACATGATTTGGTTCCTTTCGTTTTTTAATAACCTTTATTGGTTATATTTTTTTTTAACAAAATTTTAATTATAAATAATTCCGTTTTTTTTATACTGTAAATATCACTTAAAATAATACCTTACTCCAATCGCTCCGTTAATAGAACCGCTTGTTGACGGGTTCAAATCGAGAACCGGTGCAATTTCCAGGAATACATCGACCGGAACTTCAGAGAATTGATACGCGATTCCAAATGGAATCCTGACTCCGAGTCTCATATCGGAATTGTGTTCATTGTTCTTTAATTTGATTCTGCCTCCCACTCCGAGATATAATGGAATATTTGGCGTTTCAAAAACATTGTAGAAATGATATAAGTAGTCTACATGAATATGAACAGAACCCTCATTAACATATGACCAGCCTAATCCACCATCTATTGCAGAACGTTCAGATAACCAGCCCTTAAATGAGATTCCTGTAGGTTCTCCGAACATAATCCCTAATCCAAATCCAGATTTTTGAGATTTCGCAACTCCGGAAAAACAAAATATAAAAACCACAAGTAATATTAGTTTATTGAAATTTCTGTTTTTGATTTTAATTTTGCCGCTTAACATCTTAATAATTTATTCTACTTTTTAAAATTAACGCTTTAAGTTAAAGATATTCTATTGATTTAGATATAGGTCAAAAGGATGAAAAAAGAACTAATCCGAATGGATTAGACAGTTTATAAGGTTTGTAAAGTTTATAAAGTATTAAAGTTCGTAAAGTATTAGCGAAGAGCAAAAAGAAGATAATTATTTGATTTTTTAGGGTTAATATTTGTTATTATATATAGTTGCTAATTTAAATGTAAATACTATTGATTTATGATTTAAAATATACAAATGAAAAACCTACATCGGTTTTATTATTTATTTTCTCGTTTCTTATTATATTTATTTTCACCTGTAACACTTTTTCGCAGAGTTACAAAATAGATAAAATAAAATTCACCCATAAAGATATTCAAACAATCGATGATTCAGAATTGGAAGATGCCGTGAGCGTATCAAAATCAAAATATTATTATCCTGATGCTGTAGCCGGTGATGTAATATCATTAAGGAATTATTATTTTGATAACGGTTATTTCGAGGCAAATGTGGATAAAACATTAGATTTTAATATGGAGGATAGTACAGTATCAATAAATTTTATTATTACTGCTAATCATCATTACAGAATCGGAGCTATAACGAGGGCAGGTCTTGATAAGGTTCTCGACAGCCTTCGTAAAGTTATTGATACTATGAAGACAATACAGATAAATCATTTCTACAAAAAAACCGAGATGATTGATTATTCAAACGGGGTGCTTGATTTTCTTCAAAACAGCGGTTATATGAGTGCTAATATAAAAACCGACTCGGGATTTATATTACTAAAGCAAGATACACTGGTTTTTCTGACTTTGAATTATGTTAATGCCGATACGCTTTTCAGATTCGGAAAAACTGAGATTGTAGTTGACAGCAATATTTATAATGTGTCAACCGATTTTCTTAGAAAAGGACTTGCATATTCTGAAGGCGAAGTTTACAGCAAGCGGAAGCGATTAGATACAGATAAAAATATTACACAGATGCCGATTATTAAAAATGCGAGAATAAGGACGAGTTCTATTACAGGAACATCCGTTAATCTTATGATTGAATGCCGTCTCAGCAGGAAACACGAACTGACTCCGTTTGTTGAAGCCACAAATATTAATAATTACTTTTATGCCGGTGGCGGACTTCAATATACAAATAAATATTTTTGGGGAAACGGCAGAATATTTACATCCGAAATTCATTCTCTTATTCATTCGATGGACGTAAACCTATTGGAATTTGTAAACCAGGTTACACAACCTTATTTTATTAATAATAAATCTTCTTTGAACGATAAATTTTCTCTTGGTTACTACGACTTAGTCGGATATCATGATTACTATCTTGGTAACATTACATCTTTGAGATATTATATAGCCGATTATACATTTTACAACAAAGCGACCATAGATTTAAATGAAGAACTTTTAAAAATAAAATATAACTTTGGTGATTTTCAAACGATTAACTTATATAACTCATTTTTAAGCGTAACATTAATACACGATAACACGAATAACGCCGTCGCACCATCACGGGGATATTACCATTCCATTACAGCGGGTGAAGGGGGAATATTGCCACAGTTGATATTAAATTCTTTCTCGAACATTTTTAGTTATTCAAAATTCTTTAAGTTCTCTACTTCGAACAGATATTATATAAATCTATCCAATACAGAAGGAGAAAACATAATTGCTTCGAAGTTTATCGTTGCCGATAATATAGCTTATGGCAGCGGAGCGAAAGTAGTACCGATTCAACCTATCTACAGATACTTCAGCGGCGGCAGTAACAGCCTTCGCGGATGGTATGCAAACTCAAATGGTTTTGTAGATGAGAGAAGGTTTGGAGGAAATTTCTGGCTGGAAGGAAGTATGGAATTCAGAAAGCGACTTTTTCCCGGTTCATCTTCATTTACAAAAAATATAAGTTCCGTCATTTTTACTGATTTTGGAAACGTTTGGGAAACGCACCGTGATTTCAGAGTAGACCAGATTGCAATTGCTCTCGGGTTTGGAGCCAGATATAAAATATTCTTCGGTCCGGTGAGAGTAGACGTTGGATTTAAAATATATGACCCGCTCGATGTTGCAGGGAAAAAATGGTTGTATCAAAATGACTTCAAAACTATTTTTACGGATAAGCTTGCAATCAACTTTGGAATCGGAGAAGCTTTTTAAAATTTTATTTTATATAAAACTTTCATACCTGTGCTGTAAAATACATTCGCATCAGAAACCACATTCCGGCTAAGCTGTTCTCTTGCTAAACGCAAGTAAACCTGTTCGGGCAGATTCAGATGAACGAGAGTATTTACAGGATATTCAACATTGAATTCGAGATAAGAACTGTTTTGTATCACCCTGCTTCCGACTGTAACGTCTGCATTTAAAATATCCGCAGAAATACTCGCGTTCGTATTTTGAATTCCTCCTTCTGAATAATTCAGTTCTGCATCTTTTATAAACGGTATAAAATTTCTGACAACCTGACCGACGAATGAAGTAACATATAACGACCCAACTGTAGAACCAATACCGGAAGCTACTGACTGACTTTCTGAAGGACTGAGTTCATTTTTATATTTCCCGAATAAAAGAAACGTGATTGCGTCGGAAGTCGCATCATTACCCTGCATCTCCGTTCCATTTTCATATAATCGTAAGGTGATTTCAGGATTGGATGGTTCACCGGTCACTGTTAATACAACCTGAATGGGACTGCTCGTAATTGTACCGAATTGTTCCGTAGCTTTTGTATTTTCATAAACTGCCCGAATGTCAAGTTCAGGTTTACTAATTGGTCCATGAAAAGTTATTTTACTGTCTTTAACTTTAAAGTCCCTGTAAAACCTGTAATATGAATTACCTACAATATTGACATCACCCCGCATTCTGAGTCGTCCGCTATCGGACCTGATGCGAAGGTCTGCTGTAATTTCACCGAATAACCTGTCCCGTGTCAGATTATTAAAATCGATAGAGGCATATAAGTTTTTGACTGTCTTTACCGATACGTCAATTGCAAGCGTATTAAATAATGAAACAGTTTGCGATGTATCAAAAAGTATATATCTGTTTCTTAAAAACGGATTAATTTTTCCGTATTCATCCAGTGAAACTCTTCTCCGGTTTGAATCGGAAGTCAGTGCAGAATCTTTACCTAATTTGTAAACCATATTTTTATCATCAGCCTGATAACCTTTACCGGTCTTTGGAAGAGATGAAATGCTCGCATCCTTTATTAAAAACTGTCCTTTTATATTAAGCTTTTTCGGATTTCCGGTGATTGTAACCGGAGGCTGCCCGATTCCACCATAAAGATAACCCTTTAAACCAAGTTGATTTTCTCTGGCATTTTTGTCAAGCAGTACCATATCACCGACAGTAGTGAGGTTTATATTATTCAGATTATAATTTTTAAAATCAACATTGCCCACAATATCTATATGCCGTGTATCGTCGTCGGGATTATACAAACTGATATTATTTATTACAAGATTTGAATTTTCCGTATTGATTTTAAATTTAAAATCATAAAACATACCTGTTAAATCCAGAAAATATTTTCCCTGTACCATTGTAAGGTCACCTTTTAAATCCGGATTTTGAAAACTCCCGGTTGCATCAATTTTACCGTTAAGAATTCCACGCAGGTCACCCACACCCGGAACTAATTTCGTGAAATACTGAATCTGAAAATTTTCTGCGGCTAAATGCAATTCTGCCGGCTTATCTTCAGGTTCTTCGTTCAGAGTGTCTTCTTCTTTTTCAAAAGGATTTTCAAATGGAATATTGCCTGTTAATTTAAGCACACCTTTTTCTCCAACATTTGTAACGACTATGTCGGGCGAGAGGACTTCATCTTTATATTTTACATTTCCAAGAATCGTACCAACACTTATAGTATCATACTTCAAAAGACCTGTCTTTGCATTAAGATTTAAAATGGCATCAGCCGGTGTTCCCTGCAGGTTAACATTAAAGCTTTGTAATTCTCCCTGAACAGGATAAGGATTTCTTTCTCCGTTTACAGTTGTATCAAAAGGAGTCATAATAGCATAAATTTCTCCGATATTCAGATTATCCCCTATTATATTTATATTACTTGACCCGTTTAATGAATATACTCCGTTAACATTGAAAACCATTTTTCCGGATATTAATCCAAGTTGTTTTATATTTACTTCTCTTTGCGGATTGTAAATTATATTCCACTTATTATTATTTGCTAATGCATATGCATTATATTTAACATATAAGCTGTCAACATTCAAAACAATATCATTGCCGCTGAGGTCAGCTGCGCCCGTCAAGCGTGCGTATTTAATGGAATCTACTTTTCCTCTTACTTTAAAATTTGCGACATTATCGGAAAGGTTAATATCAGCTTTCAGTGAGTCAAGTTTATTTTTTCCGAAATTTAATTTATCGGCATTCGCATCCATTTTAATTTTTAGGGATGATAGCGGGTCGTCATTTTTTAAACCCGAATATTTATTTGATAATTCAAGATTACCTGTAAAATTGTTTAATACTATTACAGTATCCTGATATATAAATTTTTGTGCGTTGATTACAGTTTTTGAATTAAATCCATCTTCTGAATTTGTTATGCTGCCATTGAAATTAGCATTAAAAATAATTCCGAAAGGAGTCGAAATCTTTCTTAATTCCGCGGAATCTTTTGTTACGAACGAATAATTAAAATTTACTTTTCCTATGTGATTATTCAGCTGTGATTC
>PNBM01000292.1 GCA_003135995.1 Ignavibacteriota bacterium
TTTCTTAATGCATTATCTGAAATATCATAAGTATTTATTGTACTTGCCATAATATTTAATGTTTAAATATATAGAATTATTTTTTTAATATTAAAATAAATTTGTACAATATTATAATAGTTAATAATAATCAAATAGTTGGTAACAAAATGAAATTGATCTGCTATAATAAGCATTCATAATTGTTTTATTTATATAACCAATATTTAACTCCTCCGTGATGAGAACAAGCTCCTCTTCCAGTCGCTCGAGATCTTGTTCCATCATTACAAACAGCCCCAACTCTTTTTTTAAGATATTGAATAGAAAAAGTATTTTGTGCATAAGAATTTGACNNAAGGACTATCAAAAATAATCAAAGGTAAAGCAATAATAAGAATTAAAATTGTTGATAAGAATTTTTTCATAAATGTTATTATTTAAATTTTATTAATCTGGAATTAAACCATCATCTAATATTTTAATTTTAGATGCAACAATAACAAATGATGAGGTTACAGCACCATGGTCAAGAATATTACTCGGTTTCAACGTACCCTCAATTTCTACGATTTTTCTTATGAATTTGATGATATCTGTAGGAGAATATTCAATTATAAAATCTCCTTTTTTCTTTGTTTGCAGAAGGAACATTTCTTTTTCAGATCTGGAACCGACTGCAAAATGCTTTGAATAAACAAAGCCTTTTAGTATATCCATTTTTTTATTCCTTTCCTAAAATTAAGTTTGTTTTAAAATTGACGGACAATATAGCCTAATCTGGATTTCTGTTAATATTGAAGCGTGTCTTGTTAATAATTCGATGGTTTTATCAGATAATGCTCTTAAATTAGTTCCAATATCAGAGACATACTCTATTTCATCATTAGTTAGACAATTTTTAATGATATCATTATATTTAATTTTATCTTTTAAATATTCAATAATTTCTGTTTCATTGTTATTAGTATTATTTATCATTTCCTCAGGAATATTATGATATTCACTTACATCTTTCCTGATTTTATCTGCCAATAAATTATTATAATAACCTTTAATACAATTTTCATAATTCCAATCTAGCGCATAATAAGTGACTTCTTTGATTGATTTATTGGAGGAATAAAAGACATTAAGCATCATCTGTAAACCCCTAACTCTTCTCATCATAACGCCACTGACTCTTAATAATATTGGTAAAGGATTTATGGTTAAACTTTTTCGCTTAAACGGTGCTGACCCATCACTACATATTATAATATCACAACTATATTCTGTATTTTCTGTCGTAATTTTATGAATTCCTTGATTATCATATACCCCACCATCTACTAAAATTGGATTTGCTCTTGCTTTATAATCATTCTCATTCTTATAATATTTTTTCTTAATTATAATCGGATTAAACGGACCGGGTACAGCCGTAGATGCAGCAACGGCAACAGACAGTGGAAAACTTTCGCATATAAACTCAATTGGTTTCCCATTATCTTTAGGGTAACGATAACTTGAATCTGACATTTTATTTTTAGAAAAAGTAAATTGAGTTCCGGTTTCTAAGTTAGTAGCATTAATCGCCGCTATTGGGTTATCGGGTAAACCGACTAATTTTTTATTTCCAAAAAATATTTTATTGTACGCTTTTTCTACAAGATCACTGAAGGAGATTATTTTATAAATAAAAAATAATGTTAGTAAAGAATATATTAATGTATAAGCAATTGAAGAGTACCATTCTTTATTAAGATAGAAAATGATAAAAATAATTAATATAAATATTAAAAATGTTAAGACTGCTCTAGCTGATGTTAATATTTTAGATATTGTAGATGTTTTTAGACACTTAATGAAAGAAGTATAAAAATCATTAAAATTATCTTTGTGCAAAAGATAATAAACTCCAATTATTGAGCCTCCGGATATAGTAGATAATACATGTATNNCTCCTAAATGAAATGCGGCGGCTCTATAACCACCACCTGATAAGGCCAGACCAATTTTATTATTATTTAGCATTTAAAATATATTTAATAAGATTTTTGTCGTAGTTGCATTTAAAGTTCAATTATCTAGACTCTTAAATAAATTCATAATTAATAAACAGCTACTATTATCATTTCAAATGGAAGATTCCCATCTATATTGTCTTTACTCTCACTGGTATTATTTTCTACCGTTTTAGATATTTCAGCTAAATTTACTCGAGGGATTCCCAAAACATGCATCTTATCCCCATCAATAAGTTGCTTTAATTGCTTTTGGGGCTCTGAATTATTGACAAAAATCATTCTGATATTTTCAGCAATTTTCTTATTATTCAATGTGTAAACATCAGCATTTACAATCGAACCATCTGAAACATTTTTTATTTGTCCAATTATCTTTAATTTGAATTCTACATAATTGTAGCCAATCTTTTTCGATTCAATTTTGATATTATTTTTGTCATAACTTATTAAACAGTTTGTATTTAAATAGGCATTAAATGCCACCGACGCTGTTTTGGGCGTAAAACCATCAATTGGTTTCAACCCGGAAACTAAATCAAAATCATTAATTTCTAATATGGGGTGAAGTTCAAAAATATGATCAGGATTTGTAGTTATAAATTTATCCGGGATATCTGTTTGTACTTGATCGCCATGTGGATGTTCAAACCATAATCTCCATACCCCTTTCATTTTTAAAGCTTCATCCGTCCCTTCAACTTTATGCACAAGATCTACAGCCTCTGAAAAGTCCTTGGCATTCATGATTTCGGCAACGACCGGCAAACCTATTTGTTTATTCCTTCCGGCAACATGCATATCCCCGTCATCTTTGCCCGCGTTAGGTTTTTTATGGGCTTTATCAACAATATAATTACCATAAAACGAAACGGAATTTTTAAGACTATCTATGAATGAGCGTCTTAGGGTAACACTATTTTGCGCATAAGAAAATGAAATAAAAGCAAAAAATACCAATAACAAAATGATAATATTTCTTTTCATTTGATAATATTATTTAATTAATAAAAATGTTTATTTAAATAACCAATGGTCAATACCACCATGACTTGAACATACACTCGAACCGTTTTGCAGTCGTAGTTGTACCGTCTATACAAACTGCTCCGATTCTTTCACAATCTGAGGATGTATCATTATTACAGGATATTAAATAGATTGTAAATGTTAATACATAACAGCAATAATTGTTCTTAATAAAAGTCACATGAGTATAATCCTTTAATAATATTGTTATAAAGCAATCCCTGCTAGTGTTAAAAGATCTTCTTTTTTGGTCGCAAAATGACTAAATATTCTTTTGGCAATATCACAATTTTTCTTAATGAATTCGCACTCAGTATCACTACAAATTGATTCAAATACTGGACAGCCACCACCACAAAGAGATAGCGAATTGCAATTATTACATTTTTGGGATCGTTTAAGTTTACTTTTCCAGGTTTTACCATTTTTTAGCCACTTCTTTGTCGAATCATTTATATGGCCTATCTTTGAATTTTTATTAAGCAAAATACATGGCAATATTGTTCCATCCGGCGTAATACCAAAAGTACTAAGACCGGCCCCACAAAAATATTCTCTACTATTCCCGACTAAAAGTTGTAAAACACGACTTGAAAATCTATCGTCCATTGGAATATTTCCTTTTTCAAGATCTTTAATAACCTGATCTCCAATCTTTTCTAAATCATTTTTATATGTTATTTTTTCCATCTTTGATAAAGAATAAGGTTCGCCTTCAGGAGCTCTAACGATTTGCGACTTAATTTTATCTATATCTAAACTTCTTAAATAAGTTACAGCTTGACTAAGACTCCATTCGGAATGGACAACCGCTGATCCGCGAACTATACAATTGGTTTCTCTTCGTATTGTCTCTAAAAAACGAATTATTTTAGCGTGTGTTGGTTTTCCGGTCACTGTTTTTCTACAAGCATCGTGAATTTGTTTTGGTCCATCAATACTTAAAATTATTAGGAAATTACCCTTATTTAAAATATTTATTATCGATTTATTTAAGAAAGTGCCGTTGGTTGTTATAGCAAAATAATAACGTTCAGATGACTTTTCGTAAGCTCTAGTGACAATAGTTTCAATAGCCTTGAAATTTAATAATGGTTCGCCTCCATAAAAATGGAGCCTAATTTTTTCAAATACTTGTAACTCCGTATCTATTTTATCTACTATTTGCTGCGCAATTTCTTTTGACATCATAGTGGATTTTGTCACTAACTTTTGTTTTCGAACAAAACAATATGAACACCTTAAATTGCATTCCCATGTAGGCGCAATTAGAAATTCCGCAAAATTAGCCGTATAATTTAGCATAAATCTGTTTATTTGAACAATTGTAATATTTATTTAAGGTTATATTTCTTTAGCAAAGAAAATTATCATTCAAATATTTCTTATATTAAACCATCTTAATTAACAAAGCCATGTTCATGTGTCGTTGCACAAAAAAGCATCAGCTATTGAGGTTATTTGCGTTTCAATACTTTTTACGATTGTTATTATTAATTTAATATCTTTTTTGTCATCCGAAGTCATTTTTCTTTTAAGAGCTTTTTCCGGATTACTTATTAATAGTTTTTTAAATTTTTCGTCATTTAATGCCATGAGAATTAATTTTTTTTGATTCTTTTTAGCAATTTCTTTACGCTCTTTATTCATAATTATTTTCCTTTATTATAGGTTTATAAAAATAACAATTTATTATTAAAATAAGCTTATCATACATTAATTATTGCCTTACTGCTTCTGTTACAAAAAATACTTAATTTTTACAAGGCGCTGAATTTATAAGTATTCTTTACAAAATTTGAAAAATAATATCTTATATTATAAAGCTCGACAATTAATGATCGTCGAGCTTTATTTGATAATCATTATATTCTGTACTTTTTCCTCCATTAAATCCCCAAAGAACAATAAATCAAAAATGCTTTTCACGAATTATTCATTACTTTTTCTTATTACCATCACCTGAACAGTTACAACTTGTACCACCTTCTGCAACGGTAATTATAACTTTGCCATAAGAATAATCATATTTAGCTTGACCTGTTCTAGTTCCACACGTTACACACATTAAGTATATTATTGGCGGATCCGGAGGAACTGTTAGAAAAAATTCACATGTTCCAGGGTACACTCTTGGACCACCGTTAATACAATAGTACATTGAAGTACAATCAGGGCAATTTTGAATAATAAAATGAATATCATTTATACTCTTTTTCTCATTAGAAGTACCCTGAATATTAAATGCCATTATAATCACTGCAGCAATCACGACAAACATCGATATTAAAGATATTTTTTTCATATTGAACTCCTTTTTAGTAAGTCATCACTTACTTTAAATTTTTAATTTTACAAAAATGGATTTAAATTAATTGTACAGAATATTAATGACACCATATTTTTAAAAATATTTATTAAAAATGTTTGATTTTACCATGACTTATAGAATTTTAATTATTAAATAATTTTATTAAGCTAATTTATTATTTTGCATTAATAATTTTTCAACCATATTATATTCTTCTAAATAATAAAATCTTCCATAGGCAACCTTTTCTCTGAATTTCCTGTCCGAAGAAATATTTTCTAATAACTCATTCGTTTTTATATTAGAAAATAATCTACAACACACATCACAAATTNNATACCCAAAT
This sequence comes from Ignavibacteriota bacterium, assembly GCA_003135995.1. Lineage (GTDB taxonomy): Bacteria > Bacteroidota > Ignavibacteria > Tepidaquicellales > Tepidaquicellaceae > FEN-1257. The sequence goes on from PNBM01000292.1 coordinate 5,672, forward strand.
TCTTTTAAAAGTCTTATCAATTCTGATGGACCCCAGACACGAATTGCCTGTAATATAAAATTGTTCTGTGCTCTATCCAAAATTGAGGCCAGAGATTCATTTTTCAAATTCCCTAGATATAGTGGATGCGGTGGAGGTATGGCAATCGGTGAACCGATACATGCTATTACATCGCCATTGGGAAATAAAATGGGGAAATTTGCCATTGAACAGGCATAGTCATCAGGCCTAGTAGTTTTTTTGAAATCAGAATTACTTTTATTCGTTTTGGCTCTGCCAAGTTGAATAGTAATACCTGTAAGTATATTTTCTTTTTCTGTAATTTCTAAAAGCTCATCGAAAATTTGCAAATATTTTTCTGACTGCAAGTCGCTAGTTGTCACAGAAACATTATAAATAATTCCTAGTTTTTTAAATGCCCAGACAGCATTTTTTATATTTTTAATGGGAATAAATTTTTGATGCTCCATATCAGTACTAACAGAAATCATTTTAATACTTGATAAGTTTGCTAAGATTGATATTGCCTCTTCTTTAGCTTTTGCCCAAAAAGCATTAGTGATAACTGAAACTATTAAATTATTAGAACTGGCATAATCTGAAACTGATTTTAATAAATCCAGATTATAAAATGGTTCTCCTCCGGTTAATGAGATTCCAGTAACTTTCTTGTCGCTATAATTAACAACCTGATTAATCCAGTCATAGGCATCTGTTAATAGCATTTCCTCTTTTCGGTTTGGACCAGCTTTAACAATACAGTGAGGACACGATACAGTACATTTATATGTCAGCATCATTCCAATATTACTTAAGAAAGGTAGATTATTTAAATTATCTTCCTCCATTAGAAACCAATTATTTATTTAATTAAGATATTTTAAAAATTAATAAACAACCACAGAGATTAATTAAATATTAATCCCTAAAAAGTGCAATCAAAATCTCTTTTCCTTACAAAATAATTATGTATCGAAATTAACTAAAACAGCTTTCACCCTTTTGGTGTAAGGAAAACCTTGAAATTATTCGACCCCGTTGCTTTAGAATTTAATAAATTCCAAGGTATCCATATACCAATAGGTTTATGTNNTTGAACTCGATTCCAAACTTTAAAAGATCATTTTCTATGGTTCTTCCTTTGTACGAGACACCAATATTAAAATTTGACATTATAGCTTTAGATTCAGCAAGATTTTTTACTTTTGGATTCAGACCTTTTATTTTATCTAAATCGACAAGTATTATTCCCTTAGTCTGCAGAATACTTTCAACTCTTAGCGTATTATTAAACATTTCAAGTAATTCTCTGGGAATAGTTATTTTGTTAATTTTGTCCATATTTCCTTCCTTTTTTGATATTATGTCTGATATTTTATTTTATTTAAAAAGTTACTCTTTATATCAGACAAAAAAGAGAAACTTTATTAAAGTATTCTTAATTTAGAGAATATTAATTTATTGAAATAAATATCTCAAATTTTCATTTATTACATTTTTATTTCTCAATGACACCCTCTATCGTTCGTACACTCACACATAAAATCAGCATTTACTTTAGCTTTAATTTTTGTCAGAAGAGAGAAGCTCATAAATTCTATTTTAATGTTTTTGAAATAACTAGATTTTTCATAACATTGATCGCATAAGACAATTGCATTATTTTGGCTGTTATCGCTAATATTAAATTTATAATAAACATTAAGATTATTTATTCTAGTGCAACGAACCAATTTAAATCTCCTTTCCCCTTTAATTATTTTAATGATTATTTGTCAAGAAATATGATATAGCCTACTTATTAATTTATATTTTCGTGTAATAATTATTAAAATAATTTTATGAACTCTTATTAAGAATCTTAGATATATTAATTACGTTTTATTTTGAATTTTTATATTTATATAAAAACATTATTTTAAATAAAAGAGCGGAATAATCCATATTATGGATTTTCTTTTATCGTGGCAACGATCAAGGAGCAACTCCGCTCTTTTATTATTCACACTATGAAATTACTATTCCATAGTATCAAGAATCATACAATACTATTATTTAATTAATACCATTTTCTTTGTTTGTATAATATTACCTGCTTTCAAACTATAAAAATATATTCCACTCGGTAAATTTGAACCATCAAATGACACTGAATAATTACCGGGCTTTTTATATTCGTTTACGATTTTCATTATCCCTCTACCCAATAAATCAAATATTGAAATTGTTACAAATACATCCCGAGGAATATCATATTTAATAGTAGTGGCCGGATTAAATGGATTCGGATAATTCTGATATAAAAAATATTTATTCGGAATTGTAGTAGAAATATTATTAACAGAAATCGTCTCTGAATATAATCTTTTCCAAACACTATATTCCATAGTACCTAAAAATAAATAATTATTTAGAATTAAAACCGGACCGGCCTGAATTGAACTTAATCCCTGATTTTTATTTAACCACGTAATTCCATTGTTTGTTGATAGATAAATACCAAAATTCATTACACAAGCAAAAATATTTCCCCCTTCTGCGAAAAGATTAGTTACATTTAATCCACTAAAACCCGTCAAGGTCCAGCTAATTCCATTGTTTGTTGATTTATATAATCCACCGCTATTGCCTGCAAACATAGTTGTACCATTTACAGCAAAATATTGTGTATTAATTTGGGGATTAATCGTAGTCCAACTCGCTCCATCATTCGTTGAAAGATAAAACCCATTACCTCCTGCGTAGATATTATTTCCGTTTATATATAAAGCTTCTATTCCTTTATTATTCAAAGGAGTTTGGTTCCAGTTCAAACCATTATTTGTGGATTTATAAACTCCTTGTCCTTCCGTACCGGCATAAATATCATTCCCTTTCTGTGCCATACTGTGTGAATAATTATATATTGAAGTATGCAACCAATTCACACCATCGTCCGAAGTATAAACTAAACCATCATCATTACTAGCAAATACATTTCCATTTATCTCTTTAAGCAAAACAGTCATTCCAGAATGCATAGACGTTTGCAACCAGCTATCACCAAAATTAGTAGATATATAAATGCCATTATCCCATGTTCCTGCAAATAACGTATTATTCTTATTTGCTAAAGCAGATACATTTTTAATCTTCAAAGGAGATTGTGTCCAATCTATTCCATTATTTGTAGAAATATATAAACCATATAATTGTGTTCCCGCATAAATATTGTTGCCTTCAGCAAACAGACTTTGTACTATTCTATTATTTAATGATGTTTGCGACCAATTTAATCCATTATTTGTGGAAATATATACTCCGTAATTTGTTCCTGCATAAAAATTATTTCCTGAAACGGATAAACTGCTAACGGCAATTCCTGTTATTTCTGTATGTATCCAGCTATTTCCACTATCACTTGATACATTTAAACCATTATTAACTGTTCCAGCAAATAAATTATTTTCACAAAAGGCAAGAGAAAGAACAGCCGAATTACTAAACCCATTTTGCGACCAGGTTGTACCAAGATTTGTTGATTTGAAAATTCCAACATCTGTTCCAGCATATATCGTATTCCCACTCGCAGCAATAGAAAACACTAAACTTTGATTATTAATAATTTTCTGTGCCCAATTTGTACCATTATTTGATGATATATAAACACTATGTTCGGTTGTTCCCGCAATTAAATAATCTCCGTCCACAACGATACAATTAACACTTATCGGATTTAAAGCTATTTGCATAAAGGTCTTTCCGCTATCTATAGATAATCCAATGCCGTAACAATTTAATCCTGCAAAAATTAAATTATCTTTAGCAAGATAACATAATGTAGATAGATTTCCTAATTTCCAATTTAATCCATTATCAATAGAATAATAAGTATAACCGTCAACTCCAACATCAATAGTGTTAAAATATTTCCCAACCGAAAATATTGTTGCTCCATAGGGACCATTAGTTTGTATCCATTGTGAGTAGGAATATTCAGAAATAAATAAACTCAAAAATAAAAATATTATATATTTGAGGACATTTCTATTCGATCTTTTATTAAAAATGTAACAAAATAATTTTTTCAATTATTATACAATATAATTTTAGTTTTAAAAATTTGAAATCACAAGAACAGCTTGACTACAAAATTATAATATCCGGGGAGCCATTACAATCTAACAATAATAAACTCCCCTTTATTTTTCGCTAAATATTATAATACGATTTATTAAATTAATATATTCTAAAAGAGCATTTATTTTTTAAAAAAGAAATTCATTTTTTTATATAGTTGAATTTATTTTATTAAAACCATTTTCTTTGTTTGCACAAAATTGTTTGATTGTATTCGATAAAAATAAATTCCGCTCGCAAAATTTTGCCCGTTAAATGTTGCTGAGTAATATCCTGCTTTCAGATTCTCATTTACTAATTTTATTAATTCTCTTCCTAATAAGTCATAAATCTTAATTGTTACTAACCCATCCTGAGGAATTCCATATTTAATTGTTGTAGTTGGATTAAAAGGATTCGGATAATTCTGAGACAAACTATAAACTTTTGGAATATTAGTTAATTTATTATGGATATTTATATCATTTTTATAAAACACTTTCCTTTTATAATTATGTGGATTATCTCCGCCTGAATAAACTTCGTCAGGAGAATATACATTACAAGCAGTATAATTTACTCCATTTTCAAAAGATGAAGAATCTATTAATAATTGAACATAAAAACTATCTCTGTCGCCGAGTCCTCTATCGAATACGTAACCTCTTAAATATTCGGATTCTATTGAGTCCGATAAATGTATTGTATCTCTAAATAAAGTACAGATTAATTCTGAGTTGGATTTTCTTAGTAGATTTACAAAAAACCTTTTTTCCAAAAATTGTGTCTCAGAATTATTTGCGTAATATCCGTTTCCGCCCAATATAAGAGTATCTCCTGGACCAAGACTGAAAGGTGCCGAAATCATTGTACTATTAAAATCCGCAAAATTTGTTATACTTGTTTGATTAACAGGCAACTGGGAAATATCCGTGTTTCTGACAAGAACAGGTCCAAGGTCAAAGCTATAATTTGTATTTTCTTCTCTTATTATTCCAACAAGATTATCATTAATATAAGGTAAAGTTCCACCAGATACTGTGAATGATTGTTTACTTATATTATATAGAGAACCTGATTGGGCTAATGTCATAAGTTTTAGAGAAGAATTTGGTAAACTTGAACCAGAAAATGTTCCTCTGATGAGTTTAGCATCGGTCACATTAAATTGCCATGGATTACAAACTCCAGGCCCATTATTTAAATATGCATATTGCCTATATTGATTATCAAACGAAAAATTAACAATAAAGGCTGGCCAGTTTCTGTTTCCTTCAACGTTAGGATTATGTTGTAAATGCCCATAAGAATTATAAATTATAGGAGTACTCCAATGATCTGTATTATCTTGATTTGTATATCTGTACGTTACAAGAATCGGATAATCATAAATTGTAATATAATTATCTTCATTATTTATAATAACCGGCACAGACCTGAGTTTATAACCTTGATATGCAATTATAGGTAAACCATTTCTTAACGATATATCAGGTGAAAATCTGCTTTGTTGATTATTATCATTAGAAGATACAATTTCTTCATTAATTATTACACTTTGATCTACTCCAAATGTATCACCTATTCCCAAATCGCCTAAAATTAAATCTTCCCTATAATAAATAATATTATTTATTACATATGCAAAATGTAACTTATAACCATTGTACCACCCATATTCTGTATTATACCTAGTGGGATCGGCAGTAACAGAAAAATCTGTAAGATTAGCATTATCGGCTACTGTAAAATTCTGGATATTTCCTTCAAAACATGTTGTAATAACAATTTTTTTACCTGAAGCTCCAGATGGTTCAAGGTGTGGAACTACTATCAAATAATAATAAGGATCATAAATATCAAAACCACTGTAGAAAGAAGCGAAAATTCTTGGTTTAGATTTAAAATCGGAACTTGCGCCGAAAGATACGATAGTTCCATCAGTATGTCCTTTCAAATTAGTAGTAAGCTCTAGTTTACGCCAAAATATATCTGAACCGAAATCATTTCGAATGGCAACTTTTAACTTTAATTGATTTCCCTCTAATCGTTGCCAAGTAGCAGCTATATTCCTTCCATTGTCATTTTGACCAAATGGTCTCGCCAAATTATTTAATGTTCTTAACTCACAAATTGAAGGACAGGAATTATTATCTGCAGTTTTTTCGTTTGGTAGAAAAGTTGCATATTCCGATCCGCCATTAACAACTTCTTCTTTTGAAAAATTATTTCCACCATCTGTTGAACGGGAATAAAAAATACCGCCAATACTTTCGTGAATTTGATGGATAGTGCCAATGGTATCTTGAAGACATCTTGTTTGTGGCGAATTATTAGATGCATTTGGNNGTTGATTGATTTTTAGTTTTAAAATAAGCAGAAATATTTTTGTCATTATCGTCAAAATAATAAGGATTATTTATGTAATTTAAGCTATTATCATCCCAACGATAAAAAACATCATTGTCATTTTCCAAATATGATGAGGTACTTAATGAACTCGTCCCACCATTTAAGTAAGGATTTGAACCAGTTACATAAGCAGTATTATTTAAATAAATAATATTTGATATAGTATTACTAGAATTATTATAATATGAATTAAAATGACAAGAGGGTAATCGAGTATAAAAATTATTACTTCCTGGATCTCCATAATACGCAACTCCATTAAAAGAGCTAATATTTGTTCCGTAAGTGTAATTGTTATCCCACGATATATCTGTTTCTTGGCTAAAGGTAGTTCCATTATTTAATGATACTAATATTTTTCCATTAACATTTTCCAGATTGGCTGCGCAAAATATATTAGCTCCAGATACAGAAAATCCATAATGAGGATTAACTGTAACTGAATTATAAGGATACTTATTATATCCATGTACGTCATTATATATACCAGTAAATGTGCAAGTATAAATACAAGAAGAAGTTTTTTGAATATAATAATTTATAATAGGATCATAACTTGATTCAATGTCGTCTCTCCACGATCCACTCGTATTAGACCATATTTTTGGAACATAGTCTGGTGAATCTCTTTGTTCAAAACCGCAGACCCAAGCTTCATTTGAATTAGTTGAATTAATATCTATATCATACATCATTGATTTTAGATCACTTGTATAACTTATTTCATACACAGAAGACCAATTATTACCATTGTTTGTTGTTTTGTAAACTCTTTCATTAACAGGCTTGAAAAGAGAACTACCATTAAATATTGCATAAGCAATATTTGAATTGTTATGAGCATATCTTATCCTATGATATCTGGAAGTAGTTGGGTATACACTTGTTTCAGTATAATCATATTGATCATTTGTAACGAAATTCAATTTTCCTATTTTATCATCATAGGATACTAATCCATGACTGTAATCGCTAAAAGAGATACTAAAATTTGTTTGAGCATTGCTACTTTGTAAATAACTCCATATTTGTGTCCAATTATAACCTTGATTTGTTGTTTTATAAATATAATAATTACATGTTAATGGTGGAATTATACCTATAATTTCTTTAGCTGCAACAAAACCAGTATCAGGACTAATAAAACAAATATCACATATCTTCAAACCGTTTGGTAAATTCTGATTCATTGTCCATCTGGTTGTATAATCCTGAGCACATAAATTTACAAATAAAACTATATAAACGAATATTGTTATAAATATATTTTTCATTAAATTTGTTATTTTAATTTTTTAAGGTAATAAATAAATAATTATACTTACGAATAAATAGTCAAGCAATATTGAACAAATTATCAAGATAAATTAAATATCAAATTATATTTAAGACTTGATAATTTTAAAATTGTTTACAATCTGTATTATTATTAATTCATGGGATTAAAGTATATTTTCAATCCCGTTCTCTTCCTGGTGGTTTATCCATTATAGATTTCTATTAATTTAAAATTATTGAATTTAAAATTAGTAGATCTATTTCCTAAATATTATTACATACCGATATTATTCAGATTGTTTTTTATAATTACTTTATATTTTTTCTAGAAATACCATTTAAAATCAAAAGAGCGGAATAATCCAATATATAGATTATCTTTATAAGTATTATTATCATAATATAGATTATTTTTTCAGTTTGGAAGTATATACTAAAACTTTTGAAATAATATTATCATGAATAGATTTTAAACTAAGTTAAAATTAAGATACAAAATTAGAATAAGTATGCAAGTATCATTATTTTCGTTTTCCATATCTATTCAAAATTAATGATTAATTTATTCCATTTTAGACCTCTAAGTAATATTTTATTTCTTCATAATAATAATCTGACATATGCTTCATTATAAGCGTTTGAAGTTTCGAATTAGGATAAATAAAATATTTTAATATATTTTTATCTTTAACAATTATAAAATTATTTATTATAAAAATTTTATTA
>PNBM01000345.1 GCA_003135995.1 Ignavibacteriota bacterium
ATGTTACTTTATCAGGTCTAATTATGAATATTATATTAAATGTCATATTTATACCAAATTTTGGAATAATTGTACCTGCAGTTGTTACTATAATTACTGAATATTATATTTTTATTGGCGATATTATAATCTTAAACAAATATTTTAAAAAAACTAAAATAAATGGGAACATCTAACTGGCAAAATATTTCATATAATATAGAGCTAATCAGGAAAATCAATCCTGAATCAATTCTCGACATCGGTGTAGGATTTGGAAGGTGGGGATTTCTATTCAGAGAATTTCTTGAAATATGGAACGAAGACAATTATGCCGGTAAATGGAAAAGAAAAATTGACGGAATAGAAATTTTTCCCGATTACATTAAAGAATATCATAATTATTTCTATAATGCAATTTATTTCGGAAATGCTGCTGATTATATTAAACAATATGATAAAAATTATGAACTTATAAATTGCGGCGATGTGATAGAACACATGGAAAAAGAGAAAGCGCTTAGTTTTATCGATTTGTGCCTGAACAAATGTAAATATCTTCTCATAAACATCCCGATAGGAAATAANNAAACAGGCAGCAGCGAAAATGAATTTGAGGCACATAAAAGTGTCTGGTACAAATCAGATTTTAAAAAATACAGGTATCGCAAAATAAAAAAATTCAGAGATTATACTCAGAGAAGCTTTATCGTTATATTACTTTCAAAAGATAAATTTAAATTTAAAAATAATTTCAGAATCCGTTACGGGAAATATTTTTTCATTAAAAATTTTTTGCGGAACAGGTTACATTTAAAAAGTTTAGTCAATTTTTTTGAAAACAGAAAAAAACGTTAATATACCGGGATTCCGGTTAATTTCTCATTTGTAAATATGAATATTCTATATTTCGGGCGATATAGTAAAAACGAAATTCTTGCAGGTCCTCTTAAGGTGGCAAACAGAATATTTAATATAATGAATGAAAAATNNATAGAATATTTTTTTGACGGTAAAGAATACGGGTTATTCAAAAAATTATTCGGAAAAGAAATTATTATATATGACAATAAGATAATTTTCAGATTGGGTTTGTTCCGAATATTTTTTCACATGTTTAAATTTAAACCTCAACTGATACATATATTAACTTATGAAAGATTTGCGGTAATAACGTTTATTTTCAGGTTATTTTCAAAAATGAAAATTATTTACAATGTTCATAATGTTGTAAGATATGAAAACGAAAATGTTTTTAATGTAAAAGGATTTGAGAAAATTAAAGATAATATTTGTGAGACTGTTTTCATAAAATATTCCGATGTACTTTTTTTCCTTTCGGAAAGCAATGCTTTGTTTGCGGGGCAATATTACAATTTCAGCAGTAATAAGAATCGAATAATCAGCAATGGTGTTGATGAAGTTTTTTATACAGCGAGTGTTATCAGAGAAACCAATAAAAATAATCCTCTTTCACTAATTTTCATCGGAGATATCGAAAGAAAAGATAAAGGTTTTGAGTTTTTAAAAAATATTTTAGAAAAAATAAGTATTAGAATAAATTTATATATAATAAGTAAAAGGACTTATTATAAACTTTCATTTATTAATAAAAGTATTCAGATACAATTTTTAAATCTGATGAGCCCCGGAAAGCTATCTGCTTTCCTAAGAGATAAAGATATCTTTATTTCAACGAGCAGTAACGATTCGTTCAACATTTCATCGGTCGAAGCTATGGCTGCTGGAGCAATTCCTATTCTGACAAAAGAAACAGGGTCTTCAAGATTTATAAAACAGGGAGTGAATGGCTTCGTCTTCGGTTACGGTGATACGGATTCTTTCGTTAATGCTATAAATCTGTTAAATGGTGATAGAATTATTTTGCAAAATATGATGAAAGAATGCCCAAAGATATATGATGAACTGTCATGGAAAAATATTTCGGATTTATATGAGTCGAATTATAAAAATATACTTGCTGATAAATAATGGAAAACAATCTCATTTCCATACTGATGCCGGTTTATAATGATGCTGTTCATATCAATGAGGCAATCGATAGTATCCTAAATCAAACTTTTAAACAATTTGAGCTATTAATTATAGATGATGGTTCTACGGATAGTACTTTAAATATAATTTCAAAATATTCGGATGAAAGAATTAAATTATTTATAAGAAGCCACGCGGGGTTGATTTCACAGTTAAACTTTGGTCTTTCAGTTTCTAATGGTGATTTAATAGCGAGAATGGATTCCGACGATATTGCTATGCCGGAAAAGCTGACAAAACAATTCGAATATTTATCCGCTAACTTTGATATCGATATCGTCGGAACAGGTTTTTATTTCATTAACGAAAAAGGCGCGAATTTATTACTAAAAAAATATCCTGAACATCACGAAGATATAGAGTTTATGATGCCCATGATTGATTGCTTGCTGCATTCTACAATGCTCGCCCGTAAAAAATCTTTAATAGAAGTAGGAGGATATTATGAAGGATATTTGCACGCAGAAGATGATGAATTGTTTTTAAGACTTCTTGTAAATAATAACAAATTTCATAATTTACAGGAACCGCTGTATAAATACAGAATATCCGGAAGGAACAGTGAATATTATAATAAACATAAGGAAAATTCTTACAAATGTTCTTTAATTTATTTAAATAATTTTTATAAGAATAAGAACTTCGGGAAAGATAAAGGTTATTTTTACTTCAGGAGAGCACTACTTGAATATTATAAAGGAAGTATATCAAATGCGCGGAAATATTTATTAAAATCTTTTTTCTATATCCCGGATAAATTTTTTAAGATTCTGCGTTATTTGATATTTACTTTCCTGGGACACGATATATTAAATAATCTGAGAAGAAAAAATGTGACGCAGGCTATAAATCATTTCTTAATTAATAAACTGAATATAGATACATATAATATTAAAAAATAAAATGAATGTATTTAAAAAAATATCGAACATTTTATCGTATTTATTATTCCGATTACTTAGATTAATATTTTACAGGCAAAGTACCGGTGAAACTGGAAATATTTTATTTTTAAACACAGGTCAAATCGGAGACCTCGTGGTTTCTTCAATGATATTTGATAATGACGACGCATTCAAATCGGAATCGAATGTATATTTTTTGATGAAACAAGAATACTTTTCGCTTTTTAATAATTACAAAGGTAAAGTAAACATTTTAACTTATAATTATAATAAATATAAATTTTCTATTTTTTACAGGATTAAATTATTAAAAAAATTAAATTCAGATCAGGTTTACAAATTATTGACCCGGTTTATATTCACGAATTAAAAAATTTCTCTGATTATCAGAAAATATCATAGTAGATGAAATTATTAATGATAGCTTTTGGTCATACTGATCATGTCTTGTCCCTTTGTAAAGCTTTAGCGGGAAAAATAAATGTTACACTTCTGTTTGTTGTATCCGGAGAAAGATTTAAAAATGAATCATTAAATATAGATGTTTCTTCACTACCCTTTGGTGTTACTGATAATGAAGATAAAATTTATGGTGTTCTGCCTCCGGAGGTTAAAAATTTCATCGATGAAAAATTTCATATCTGGTTTCTTAGAACCCCTTCCAGGAAATTTATGAAGGATTTTCTTTTGAGAAATCTCAGGGCATGCTTATCCGCGTCCAAATTAATTAAAAGAAAAAATTTTGATATAATTCATTATAATGGAACCTCCGGTTTCATTTTTTATTTTACGAGATTTTTCAGGAAATATCCAGCCGTCTGGACTTTGCATGATTTTAAAGCTCATTCGGGAGAAGAAAGTAAAAAAAATGTATTGATAAATAAGATATTTGTTAAATATAATTTTCATTTTATTCAGCATTATAAATATTTGAAAGATGAATTTATAAAATATTTCGGAATATCCGGGGATAAAGTTCACCAGGTTTATGACGGGGCGTTTGATTTATATAATTATTATTCGATTAAAGATAAAAATACTTTCATGAATTATATTTTATTTTTTGGAAGGGTATCTAAATACAAAGGTATTGAGTATTTAGTGGAAGCGTTCGATAAAATAAATAAAAAAAATATTAACATCAAACTTGTTATAGCCGGTGAAGGAGATTTGTGGTTTGAAAAACATAAAATAAGCAACAATAAAAATATAATTATTATTAACAGATATATAGATACTCCGGAACTCGTCCGGCTTATCTCAAATTGTCTGTTTGTAGTTGCCCCGTACACTGATGCTACTAACAGCGGAGTTGTTATGAATTCTTTTGCTTTTAATAAACCCGTAATTGCTTCGGATGTTGGTGGTCTTAGAGAAGTAATTAAAGATGGAATTACGGGTTTATTAGTTGAATCGAAGAATGTTGATAGTCTTAAGGAAAAAATTGAATATTTGATTGATAATCCTGCATTACTTGAAAAAATGGGTAATAATATTGCCGGAATGAGAAAGGACAGTGAAATTTCCTGGAATAATATTACAGAAAAATGTATCGAAATATATAATAACGTAATAATGAATTTTAATTTGTAAAATACCGTCTGGTTATAGGATAAAAATATTATGTGTCATTGATTGATTAAATTATGGAAATAAAGAATAGCAACTCATAGAAATATTAAAATTAATCGACAAAAATAAATTTAAGATAGGTAACTTCACATTAATATAAATCAGTTCTATTATGTGACAAAATATATTTTTTATTTAAATTAATATTAATGAATATAAGTATTTTTGGTTTGGGCTATGTTGGAACTGTCTGTCTTGGCTGTTTTGCAGACGAAGGTCATAATATGATTGGAATTGATATCATTCAGTCGAAATTGGATATTATTAATTCCGGTAAATCTGCGATTGTAGAAAATGAAGTGGATAAATTAATCAGAAAAGGTGTAATGAATAATAATATATCCGCTACGAACGATTATTTAAAAGCAGTAGAAAATTCCGAGATTGCATTTATTTGTGTCGGTACCCCTGTTTCGATAGAAGGTAATCTGAATCTTGAAAATATATATGAAGTATCCAGACAAATTGGAGAAGGACTAAGAAATAAATCGGATTTTTTTACGGTAGTTATCAGAAGTACCGTACTGCCCGGAACAAATGAAAAAGCAGGAAAAATTATTGAAGAAATCAGTAAAAAGAAATTGAATGCCGATTTTTGTATAGTAAATAATCCCGAATTTCTTAGGGAAGGATCTGCAGTGTATGATTTTTTCAACCCTCCTATGACTGTTTTGGCTTCTGACTGTGAAAAAGGTTTGAAAATTGTGACCGAACTGTATAAGAAACTAAAAGCACCGATTGATCTGGTGAGTATCAGGTCTTCAGAATCTATAAAATTAATAAATAACTCATATCACGCCTTGAAAATATGTTTTGCAAATGAGGTAGGAAATATATGTAAAAAATTGAAAATAGATTCTGAAGAGTTGATGGGACTATTTTCACGGGATAATAAACTCAATATTTCGCCGGTATATTTTAAACCCGGATTTGCCTATGGAGGCTCATGTCTTACTAAAGATTTAAAAGCATTGAATATGCTTGCCAAAGAAAATAATTTAAACGTACCTGTTCTTAAAAATATTGAGCACTCTAATAATATTCAGAAAGAAAATGCATTTGATTTAATTAGCAGTAAAAATGTAAAAAAAGTAGGAATTTATGGTCTCAGCTTCAAAACAGGAACGGATGATATAAGGGAAAGTCCGATAATAGATATATTAGAAATGCTCCTTGAACGTAATTATGAAATCAAGATATTTGATGAATTCGTAAATTTATCTAACCTAATTGGTTCTAATAAAGATTATTTATACAAAAAAATTCCGCATATTGCGAAACTTTTAGTCCCCGA
>PNBM01000236.1 GCA_003135995.1 Ignavibacteriota bacterium
AAAAAAGACTCCGGCTTCAAAGAGAGCAGATTTTTTGCTTAAAGCTGCAAAGATTATGAGAAAAAAGAAACATTATTTTTCCGCTATGATGGTTTATGAAGAAGGTAAGAACTGGGCTGAAGCCGATGGTGACACTGCCGAGGCAATAGACTTCCTTGAATTTTATGCAAGAGAAATTTTAAGATACAGCGATGAACAGCCAATAGTAAAAATATCCGGCGAGAAAAATAAAATGGAATACCTNNAGTGGTTATTCCGCCGTGGAATTTTCCGCTTGCGATTCTCGTTGGAATGACTTCAGCTTCTATAGTTTGTGGTAACACAGTCGTACTAAAACCATCGAGCGACTCTCCTGCAATTGCAGAGATGTTCGTTGAATTAATGGAAGAAGTAAAATTACCCGCCGGAGTTTTGAATTTTGTAACCGGCGGCGGCGGAAGTATCGGTGATGTTCTGGTTCAAAATCCCCTGACAAGATTCTTATCGTTTACAGGTTCTATGGAAGTCGGGCTGAGGATTAATGAACTCGCAGCAAAAAAACAACCGTCGCAAATCTGGATTAAAAGAGTAATTGCCGAAATGGGTGGAAAGGATTCCATCATAGTCGATAAGGAATTATACGATTTTAACGATGCAGTTAAAGGCGTAATACAATCCGCATTTGGCTTTCAGGGTCAAAAATGTTCTGCGTGTTCAAGAGTGATTGTTGACGCAGCAATTTATGATAAATTCTGTGATGCTCTTGCCGGGCAGGGAAAATCATTAAAAGTCGAAGAAGCAAAATATAATCCGAATCTAGGACCCGTAATTAATGAATCTTCTAAAATCAAAATATTGGAATACATTAAAAAAGGTGTCGAAGACGGCGGAAAAATTATTTGCGGTGGAAATGAAGTTGATAAAAACGGTCATTTCATTGAACCTACAATTATAAAAGATGTGAAACCCGAAGATACAATTTCCCAGGAAGAAATTTTCGGACCTGTGTTAGCAGTCTTAAAATCTGAAAATTTCGATGAATCTCTGAAAATTGCAAATGGTACTATGTATGGATTAACAGGAGCGATTTACACAAAAAATAAAAAGAAACTTGAAAAAGGTGCAAATGAATTTTTTGTAGGAAATCTGTATATTAACAGAAAATGCACAGGCGCCCTTGTCGGTGTTCATCCGTTCGGAGGATTCAATATGAGCGGAACAGATTCAAAAGCCGGCGGCAGGGATTACCTCGGTCTCTTTATGCAGGCTAAAGTTACAAGCAAAAAAGTTATTTAACATAATAATTCAAATCGGTCCCGAATTTTTTTGGGAACGATTATATTTTAATTAATAATAATTCGATGTATACATTTAAATTTATTTCGTGTTTGTTAATTTTAGCTGTTGTACTTAGCTGCAGCAAAATTTCAGAAAGAGTTGAAAAGAAAGTGAACGAAAAAATTGATAAGACCATTGAAGAAAATATGAATAAGATTGATTCATCCTTAAAAAATTCGAACCTTGACTCATTAAAAAAATTAATTAAGCAACTCGATACAACATTTGATAATGAGAATCGAAGCGGAGCAAAAAAGAAATAAATAATTATTTAAAAAACTATAACCAACATAGAAAATGAAAATTCATGAATATCAGGCAAAATCAATACTAAAGAAATTTGGTGTTGCGGTTCAGGATGGTGTTGCAATAAAATCTATGGATGAATTTGATAATGCAATTAACCATCTTAAGGAACAAGGCGTTACTCAGTTTGTCGTAAAATCGCAAATCCACGCTGGCGGCAGAGGCAAGGGAATCGTTTATAATAAAGATAGCAGGGATGAAGTTGTTTATGAAGGTGGAGTTAAATTCTTCGGAGATAATGTTGAGAAAGCAAAGGATTACGCCGGTAAGATTTTAAATAATATACTCGTTACTCACCAAACAGGCAAAGAAGGTAAACAAATTCAAACTCTGTTTATTGCGCAGGGGCTTGATTACAAGAAAGAATTATATCTTGGAATATTGCTCGACAGAACAAATTCTAAAAATGTAATTATGGCGTCGA
The DNA here is from genome assembly GCA_003135995.1 of Ignavibacteriota bacterium. Taxonomy (GTDB): domain Bacteria; phylum Bacteroidota; class Ignavibacteria; order Tepidaquicellales; family Tepidaquicellaceae; genus FEN-1257. The sequence continues at coordinate 2,048 of PNBM01000236.1, forward strand.
CAGAAGGCGGAGTCGAAATTGAAAAAGTTGCCGCAGAGACTCCCGAAAAAATAATTAAAATATGGATTGAACCATCGATAGGATTGCAATCATTTCAGGCACGCGAATTAGCATTCGGTCTGAAGCTCGAAGGAAGTGCGTTTAAAGATTTCATAAAATTTATTTCTGCTCTTTACAAGGCTTATGAAGAAATCGATGCTTCGCTTCTCGAAATTAATCCTCTCATTATCACAAATGATGATAAAATTCTTGCTCTGGATGCAAAAATTAATCTCGATGACAATGCTTTATTCAAACATCCTGATTATGAAGCTTTGAGAGATTTAAACGAAGAAGACCCTCTTGAAATCGAAGCTTCAAAATCAAATCTCAATTATATAAAGCTTGATGGAAATGTCGGATGCATGGTGAACGGCGCGGGACTCGCAATGGCGACTATGGATTTAATTAAAATTGCGGGCGGTGAACCCGCCAACTTTCTGGATGTCGGGGGAACAGCGTCAGCAGAAACGGTCGAGAATGGTTTCAAAATTATTTTATCCGATAAGAATGTAAAAGCAATTCTCATAAATATTTTCGGCGGAATTGTCAGGTGTGACAGGGTCGCAAACGGTGTGGTTCAGGCTTCAAGAAATTTAAATATCCCGGTACCCGTAGTTGTAAGGCTCCAGGGAACAAATGCCGAAGAAGCTAAAAAAATTCTTGATGAGTCGGGACTTAATATTTTTTCTGCAACAACATTTGAAGATGCCGCTCAGCAAGTCACAAAGGCAATTGCAAAGAATTGAGAATTTGAAATAATAAGAAATTAAGACACAAAATGTTTTTCTATTATCATTTTGTGTCTTTCGTATTTTTGAAATATAACTTAAAATAAAATTATATGTCTTTCGAAAACATAATACAGAATCATTCTTTAACTTATGATGATATCTCCCTGCTTCCGAACCAGATATCGGAGATTGAACATCGTGCTAACTGCGACACATCGGTCGATTTCCTCGGATTGGAATTAGCTATGCCGATTATTGCTTCACCGATGAATACGGTTTGCGGAGGTAAGATGGCAAAAACACTATCGGAATTACAGTGCCTTGGCATAATTCATCGCTTTAATTCCGTCGATGAACAACTCGAAGAATTCACTGAAAACGGTTTATTGATAAGCGATTATAAAGCTGCCGCAGTGGGAATAAATCTGGAAACTGAAACTAAACGGATTCAAAAACTTGCAGATGCGGGAATTAAAATTTTCTGCATAGACATAGCCAACGGCGGTTCAAGAATGATTGAGAAATTTGTAAATAATATTTCTAATCTTGTGAAGCAATATAAATTAAAAATTATTGCAGGTAATGTTGCAAGCTACGAAACTACGAAATATCTTATTCGTTTGGAAGTTGATGCTATCAGGGTTGGAATAGGAAACGGGGCAATGTGTTCGACATCGATTAAATCAGGTATAGGAATCGGGCAGGTGGATGCAATTATCCGGGCATTATTTGCTAAAAAAGATTTAAAGAGTGATGTAAAAATAATAGCAGACGGCGGAATTAATAATCCCGGGGCAATGTGTAAAGCTATAGCTCTTGGCTGCGATGCTGTGATGTTTGGAAGAGTGCTTGCCGGTACTGAAGAAGCGCCGGGTGATGTATTGAAATATAATAATCAAAGGTGGAAAAAATATTGCGGAAGCGCTTCATTTGCAGTCAAACAGGAAGATAAAAAGTATATTGAGGGTGAAGAATCACTTGTTCCCTATAAAGGAACAGTTATGAAACTTCTCAGAGAATACAAGGAAGGTCTGCAGTCATCTATGAGTTATCTGAACTCGTTGAGTATTACAGAATTCCAGAATAAAGCTGAATTCGTAAAACTGACGAGTCACTCTTTTGACGAGAGAAAACCTCAGATTTAAATTCTATCTATAAATAAAATATATAAGTATTAAAAATAAATAAAAGAAATGTGATATGAGAAAAAAATTAGTTGCAGGAAACTGGAAAATGAANNAATGAATAAAACTTTTTTAACAGCAAATGAGTTAATAAAAGAGTTAAAAGGAAAACTTACAAAAGACGATTTGGAAAAAGTTGAGGTTGTCATCTGCCCTCCGTTCACTTCAATTTATAGTGCAAAGAAATTGCTTGAAGGGTCAGGATTGAAATTAGGAGCGCAAAATGTATTTCACAAAGATGAAGGTGCTTTTACCGGAGAAATTTCTGCACCAATGCTCAAATCGTTTGATTGTNNTATAGGTCACAGCGAAAGAAGACAAATTTTTAATGAAACAAATCATCTAATCAATTTAAAAGTAAAAAATGCGGTTAAAAATAATTTGTTTGTAATTCTTTGCGTTGGTGAAACTATTGAACAAAGAGAAGAAAAAATTCATAAGAAAATAGTTGACGAACAGGTAACACTGTGCTTGCGTGATTTATCAAAAGAAGATGCCGGGAAAAATATTATTATAGCTTATGAACCTGTTTGGGCTATAGGTACAGGCAAGACAGCTACACCGGAGCAGGCTAACGAAATGCATATCGGAATCAGAAAGTCCCTCGAAAATATTTTCGGAAAAGATATTGCAGAAGGCATTCGGATTTTATATGGAGGAAGTGTGAATGAAAAAAATTCCGCAGAGATTTTCGCAAAATCCGATATTGACGGAGGATTAATCGGAGGTGCAAGTTTGAAGTCGGATAATTTTACGTCTATTGTAAAATCCGCAATATAATTTTATATTATCGACAATTAATTTTTTGAAAATGAAAGAAGTAGTAATTGTATCGGCAGTCAGAACACCTGTTGGAAGTTTTATGGGAGCGTTATCATCTATTCCTGCTCCTAAATTAGGTGCGGTTGTTATTAAAGAAGCATTAAAAAGAGCAAATGTTAAACCTGAAGATGTTTCCGAGGTTATTATGGGATGCGTTTTACCCGCCGGACTCGGACAGGCACCAGCCCGGCAGGCATCAATTTTTGCAGGACTTCCCGAATCTGTTCCCTGTATGACAATCAATAAAGTATGCGGCTCGGGTCTGAAATCTGTTATGCTCGCCGCCCAGGCTATTCACTGCGGTGATTCCGAAATAGTCGTCGCAGGAGGAATGGAGTCAATGAGCAATGTCCCCTATTATCTCGATAAAGCAAGAGCAGGTTACAGAATGGGTGACGCAAAAATTATAGACGGAATGATTAAGGACGGATTATGGGATGTATATAATAATGTGCACATGGGAAATTGTGCCGAACTCTGTGCAAAAGAATTAAAAATTTCAAGGCAGGAACAGGATGAATTTGCAACTGCCAGTTATAAACGTGCAATAAATGCAATCGAAAAAGGTTTTTTCAAGGATGAAATTGTAAGCATTGAAATTAAAACAAAAAAAGGTCTTGATGTTATTAGTGAAGATGAAGAACCTAAAAAAGTAAATTTTGAAAAAGGACTTTCCTTAAAACCTGCATTTGATAAAGACGGAACAGTAACTGCATTNNGCTGCCCTCGTTTTAATGTCTAAAGAAAAAGCAGATGAATTAAAATTAAAACCAATTGCAAAAGTTGTATCTCAGATATCGTATGCACAAAAACCTGAATGGTTCACTACTGCACCGGCCTATGCGATTATGAATATTCTTAAGAAATCAAATTTAAAAATCGAAGATATAGATTTAATAGAAGCCAATGAAGCTTTTTCTGTTCAGGCGCTGTCTGTTATAAAAGTTGCAGGATTGAATCCTGAAAAAATAAATGTCAATGGAGGAGCCGTCGCTATTGGTCACCCGATTGGTGCGAGCGGTGCAAGAATATTAACAACTTTACTGCATGCTCTTAAACAAAGAAGTTTAAAAAGAGGATTAGCAACACTTTGCATCGGAGGAGGCGAAGCAAGCGCTGTTATAATTGAGATGTTATAATTTTTATAAAACCGATTACACAAATCAGCTTCATCAGTGTAATCATAAAAATCAGTGGCGAAAACTATGGAAATCAAAAATGTTACTGTCATCGGGGCAGGTACCATGGGTAATGGTATTGCTCATACATTTGCTCAATACAACTTTAATGTATTACTGATAGACATAAAAAAAGAATTCCTCGAAAAAGGTCTTAAAAACGTTAGCAACAATTTAGACAGGCAGATTAAAAAGGGAGTGATAGACGAAACACAAAAACAAAATATTCTCGCCAACATCAAAACCTCCACCGAACTTAAGGAAGCGTTTAAATCTGAATTGATAATCGAAGCCGCAACCGAAAATGAAAAAATAAAAAAGGAATTGTTTTCAAATTTAAGTAAGGAATGTAAAGAGGATACAATTCTTGCAACTAATACTTCCTCAATATCCATCACTGAAATTGCAGCCGTAACAAATCGACCGGAGAAAGTAATCGGTATGCATTTTATGAACCCTGTTCCAATGATGAAACTTGTAGAAATTATACGAGGATATTCAACTTCACAGGAAACATATGAAATAATAAAAAATATTGCAGTTAAATTAGATAAAACTCCTGTTGAAGTGCAGGATTATCCGGGATTCATTGCTAACAGGATTTTAATGCCGATGATAAATGAAGCAATCTACTGCGTAATGGAAGGTGTTGCTACAGCCGAATCTATAGATACTGTTATGAAACTCGGAATGAATCATCCTATGGGACCTCTCACACTTGCCGATTTCATCGGTCTTGATGTTTGTTTATCTATTATGGAAGTGCTGCACAAAGGTCTCGGCGATTCAAAGTACCGCCCATGTCCCCTTCTTAAAAAAATGGTTG
>PNBM01000379.1 GCA_003135995.1 Ignavibacteriota bacterium
ATTTCGTTTTCACACAGTCTCTGGGGCTTGGGAACGAGGCGTTTAAATTATTTTTGTAATTTATCCAATATCGCATTCAGAATCTTTGTCTGCTCAGCCATAATAGCTTTAATTTCAGCTACACTTTTATCGGCTTTAATATCAGCTTTGTAATGCATTTCCGCCCTGAGTTCAGAATGTCTTGCTTCGAGATTCTGACCAATCATAATCAATGGCATCAAAAAGATCTGAATCATGTTTGATATAAAAAGCCATGTAACAAAAGCCGGGTAAGGATCGAAACGAGTATCTTCCGGACCGAATATATTCCACAACAACCAGAATGCAGTCCAGATAAAAATTATTATGAAAAATCCCATCGTGCCGACTTTTTCAGTAATGAATTTTGCAAATCTTTCGAGAGGACTCAGACTTTGCTGGTGTAGCTTGTTAACATTAATATTTTCCATATTAAATTTATTAATTTTATTGTAACTCAACATTTATGTTGANNTGTTACGTGCACAACATAAATGTTGTGTTACGTATTTTGTACTTATGTTACGTGCACAACATAAATGTTGTGTTACATTTTAGATTTCCAAACCAGCGCGCTCGCCCCGAGCACAGCCGCATCCCTGCTAATCAATGCAGATGGAATCAGCTTAACTTTATTCTTGAAATTATTAAGCATATAATATTCCATATACATTTTCGTCGGCTTGAAAATAAAATCACCTGCCTGCGAAAGTCCTCCGAATAATATTATAGCTTCGGGACTTGTGATTGCAACCGTATTTGCAAGTGCTAGTCCGAGAACTCTTGAAGTGAAATCAAAAGCTTCGAGTGCAACCGTATCATTAGCTTTTGCCGCTTCGTAAATTATTTTCGATGTAATTTCTTTTTCACTGTACTTCCTTAGTAAACTTTCTTCAGTGCTATCGCGAAGCATATCATTTACAGTTCGAACAATTCCAGTTGCAGATGAATAAGTTTCGAGACATCCTTTTCTTCCGCACCCGCATTGTCTTCCTTCCGGGAAAATTATTGTGTGCCCGAGTTCGCCCGCGAAGCCGTCATTTCCGTAAATCAGTTCTCCGTTAGCTACAAATCCGCTTCCGACGCCGGTTCCAAGTGTCACGATTACAAAGTCCTTCATTCCCTTCGCAGCACCGTAAACCATTTCACCTATAGCCGCGGCATTTGCATCGTTCGTTAAGATTACAGGATAATCAAAATATTTTTTGAATAAATCTTTAAAATTTATTATACCTTTCCATTTCAAATTTGGTGCATTCTCAACAGTTCCGCGAAAATAATTACCGTTCGGAGCTCCCATTCCTATTCCGATTATTTCGTGTTCCTCTTTTAAAGAAGAAATCAGTTTTTTTATCTCAGTGGATAATTCTTTTACGTAATCATTAATATCTTCGAAAGCTGTTGTACTGATTTTATTTTCTGCAAGACAATTTCCGTCTTTATCAACGAGTCCGAAAACCGTGTTCGTCCCTCCGATGTCTATTCCGATTGCAAGTTGTTTCATTATTAATTTTATTTTTAAAAATATTATTTACATTCTAAAAACATGTCACTCCTCCGGAGTTCAACAATTTACATTTCAATTTCTATAAACATTTCACTCCTCCGGAGTTCCACAATTTGCATTTCAATTTCTATAAACATATCACTCCTTCGGAGTTGAAATATTATTAATATACTATCATTTCCAAAACAATTTTCCCAATTTTCTATTTCACTATTTCACTATTTCACATTTCACTATTTCTTTTATATCCTTTGACGCCATAAAATATCAAATACAAATACGCCGCCAGAGGTACAAACAAAGAATAATGCACTGTTGTTGCATCTGCAAGCAAACCCTGAAGCGGCGGCAATATCGCACCTCCAACTATCATCATCACCAACAGCGACGACCCTTGAGAAGTATATTCTTCCAATCCGTCTATAGCAAGCGTAAATATATTTGACCACATTATCGAATTAAAAAGTCCGATTCCAAGCATAGACCACATTGCAACTTTTCCTGTTGTAAAAATTCCGATTAACAAAAGTGCCATCACGAAAAATGAAAATATTGTAAGCGTTCTCGCCGGCAAAGATTTTCCGAGCATAAACGCAAAATAATTTATTACAAGGAAAATTAAGAAATACCAGACTAAAGAAAAATCAATTTTTGTGATTAAAAATATTACCAGGAAAAGTACCACTGCTATTCCTGCCATCGAGCCAAATTTTTTAAATCCCTTCGTTTCGCTCAGAGAAATCGAGCCCATAAATCTTGCTATCATTGCACCTCCCCAGTAGAACGCAAGATACTTGCTCGCATCTGCTTCGAGCATTCCCGCAACGTCAGGCAGTTTCAGGTATGCAACCATATTGCTTCCTATCGAAACTTCCGCACCAACATAAAAAAACACTGCAAAAATTCCGAACAAAAGATTTTTATGTTTTAATGCGTTAGGTTTCTTTTCGATTTTTTCATGACCTGTAAAAGCTGGCAGGTGTACAAACGAAACCAATGCCGCGAGCAATAAAAACGCCGCACCGAAAATCAGGTAAGGAACCTTCACCGAATTTGCGCCCGGGTTATCGCCTGTCATGAAAAATTTAAAGATTAAAAATCCACCAATCACGGGAGCAATCGTATGTCCGAATGAATTAAATCCCTGTGCAAGATTCAGCCTGCTCGAAGCCGTTTCGGGCTTACCGAGCAAAGCCATATAGGGATTTGCCGCAATCTGCAAAATCGTTAATCCAAAGCTGATACAGGCGAGCGCGCCGAGGAAAAATCCGAATGATTTAAATTCAGCCGAAGGATAAAATAAAAAACATCCGATTGCCGCAAGCGACAATCCGATTATTATTCCGTTTTTGTATCCCGCTTTTGAAATCGGGTCACCTATAGTTATCGATGAAATAAAATACAAAAGCGAACCTATGAAGTAAGCACCGAAAAATGCAAACTGCACAAGGTTCGCCTGAAAATGCGTCAGTTCAAAAACGCCTTTTAGAAACGGAGTTAACACATCATTTAAACTCGTAATGAATCCCCACATGAAGAACAGAGAAATCATAACAATAAGCGAAGTCGAATATTGCTTTACTTTTTCTGCCATCTGAAATCCGCTCCAATAATTTTATAAAAGGATAACAGCTATTATTTTTGTATATTCGGTAATTCGAGTCCGTAACCTTTTTTCTTATCTTCTGCTTTCAGCAGATAAGCAAACACAAGACCGAGTACTCCGAAGAGCATAAATATCATCATCGGCAAAGTATAATTATAATTAGTTACCTCTCTTCCTTCCGACATCGTTACGCCTATAATGCAATATTTATCGAGCACCCAGCCGATTAAAGCAGGCACGAACATCAAAGCAAAAATATTCTGTACCCAGAAAATTAAAGCATAAGCCGAACCTAATTGTTTAGAAGGAATAATTTTAGTAACCGATGGCCACATCGCTGAAGGAACGAGCGAGAAGCCGATGCCGAGAACAATCATCAGAATTATTGCAACACTCCAGTGATTTAAAAGCGGTACTGCAAAGAGAAGGTGAACTGCAATAATAAGCAACGAACCAAAAATCATAATCGAAGCACCTTTTCCTTTTTTATCAT
>PNBM01000346.1 GCA_003135995.1 Ignavibacteriota bacterium
CAAACGAAACCGTCCACCTTAACGTAACGTAGTAGTACTAGTGGTCAGTTGTCAGTGAGAACGGTAATGGAACTGGCTGTCATTCCCGCGAACGCGGGAATCCAGGAAATTTTATGAGTTAGAATAAATTAATAATTTTGTTTTATTCTGTTTAGGAACAATTTCTTACAGAAGTAATGTTGAAATTTGAAATTAATATTTTTCTTAAAAAAAGTTTAATATGATTACCTCATTAAAAGGAACACTGATATTTAAAGGAAATAATTTTATTGCGCTCGATGTGCACGGCGTCGGATTTGAAATTTATGTGTCAAGAAAAGTAATCGATAACCTTCCTGCAGCCGGGAGCGAATTTTCGGTTTTGACGTATCTGGATGTAAGAGAAAATTCATTAATGCTTTATGGTTTCTTTGATGAAAGGGAACGGGAAATTTTTAAATTGCTTGGAACTGTAAACGGAATTAGTTCTAAATCGGCTCATACAATTTTATCATATGCCGGATTTGAAGATATTGTCGGATTAATTACGAACAGAAATGCGCTAAGCGGATTAAAGATTCCCGGAATCGGAACGAAAAAAATCGAACTCATTTCGGTAGCGCTCAAAGATAAAATTTTTAAATTATCTGATAGTTTTGCAGGAAGAGAAGGTGAAGCAGTGGGCGGGACTGTTGCTTATTCAAAAGAGCAATCGAGGCTCGATGCTCTGAATGCATTAATTAATCTGGGGTATATTAGAAGCGAGGCTGAAAGAATTATAAGAGAAGTTTTGAAACAACATACTGAACAGGAATTGACTACTTCTGAGCTTATAAAGAAATCACTGGAATATATTTCGTGAAAATATCAAAAATTATTATGAACAACAATTTTGACGAAATCTGGAAAGAAATACGATTAATATTAAAATCACATCCGTGGCATGGAGTTTCTATTGGTAAAAATTATCCTTCGGTTGTCACAACTTACATAGAAATTGTCCCAACCGACACATTGAAATATGAACTCGATAAGCAAAGCGGATATTTGAAAATTGACCGTCCGCAATTATTCTCCAATGTTTGCCCTACACCTTATGGCTTTATTCCGCAGACTTATTGCGGCGATAAAGTTGCTGAACTATGCCGCGAAAAAACCGGAAGAGCAAATATTAAAGGGGATTCTGACCCGCTTGATATTTGTGTTTTGACGGAAAAAGTAATAACTCACAACGATATTTTGGTTTCCGCTTCACCGATTGGCGGATTAAGAATGATAGACGGTGATGAAGCGGATGATAAAATTATTGCCGTTATGCACAAAGACAGTATTTTCGGAGAGTGGAAGGATATTTCTGATTGCCCGAAATCTTTAATAGACAGGATTAAACATTATTTCCTGACATATAAGGAAGCCCCGGGGGCATCTGCACGCATTTGCGAAATCACACACGTTTACGGCAGGGAAGAAGCGTATGATGTGATTAACCGCAGCAACAAAGATTATCTGGATAAATACAAAGACCTGAGTGAATTGTTAGAGAATAAATAATTATTATTTAATTTCCCCAAAATCAGATAAGTATTTTTTTTCAATCTTGAAAAATGATTCTTTGTTTGTTACATTTACTTTACTGAATGCCCTCTATTCAAATAAATATTTGTATCTTTATGAGAGCCGAATCAAAATAGTAAATCTTATGTTTTCTTGTTTTTGTATTAAAGGGTTTTTTGTCGGTGATTTTAAAAATAAGGAATAACATTATGAAAAAAGTGATACAATATTCCACAATGAAAATTGTTTATACATCAATATTAATATACCTGATGTTATTTAATATTGAAAATTGCTATTCTCAATGGGAAAAATCTAATGGTCCTTATGGAGGAAATATTTGTTGTCTTGCACTAAGCGGGACAAATTTAATTGCCGGAACGTACAGCGGAGTATTTCTCAGTACAAATAATGGTGCAAACTGGAATAATATTGGATTGTTAAACAGAAAGGTGTATTCTTTAACTTTTTCCGGATTAAATATTTTTGCGGGGACCAGCGGCGGCAGCGGAATATATTTTAGTTCGAATTTTGGTTTGAATTGGATGCAGGTTAATAATGGTTTAACGAATCTTGAAATTAATGCGCTCGCAGTCTCAGGAACCAATCTTTTCGCCGGAACAGGCGGCGGCGGAGTTTTTTTAAGCACAAATAGCGGTGTAAGCTGGAATTCCGTTAACAATGGATTGACTGATCAATATATTTCAGAATTGCTGATATCAGGAACAAGACTTGTTGCCGGGACACTAAACGGGGTTTTTTTAAGTACAAATAATGGTACAAACTGGACTTCATTAAATAGTTCTGTATTTAGAAATATTAATATTAGTTCACTTGCTTTTCTGGGAACGAATTTATTTGCCGGAGCATATGGCTATGGTGTATTTTTAAATGCTAATTGTGACACGAACTGGATTCGCATAAATACATTGGCGAACTCGTGGGTATATACACTCGGTACGAACGGGACTAATATTTATGCAGGCACTAACGGAGGAGTTTACAGAAGTACAAATAACGGAACTGACTTTTCACCTGTTAACAACGGATTAGAGAATTTATCTGTAATTGCAATACTGGCGACAGGGACTAACGTTTATGCGGGAACATATGATGGAATATTTTATAGCTCAAACAATGGAGAAAACTGGTCAGGAATAAATTATGGATTAAATGTTCATAATATATGTGCTATGGTGAGTTCAGGGACATATCTTTTTGCCGGTACTTATGAGTCAGGTATTTATTCGGGTTCAAATTACGGAGCAAACTGGATAAAGGCGAATAACGGTATAACATATCCCCGGATAAGAGCATTAGGATTATCAGGTACAAACATAATTGCAGGCACCGTTGACGGAGGAGTGTTATTAAGCTCTAATAATGGAAATAACTGGGTTCCAATTAATAACGGTTTAATGAATATGATTGTTAATTCACTTGCAGTATCCGGAACAAATATATATGCTGGAACATATCTTCGAATTTATCGAACAACAAATAATGGAGCGAATTGGAGCGAAATTGGACCCGTTAGAAGTATTTATTCACTTGCAGTATCAGGAACAAATTTGTTTGCAGGAACGGACAATGGAGTGTATCTGACAACAAATAACGGTACGAACTGGGTTATAACAGGGGTTACAAATCATTACATAAATGCTTTATCGATTTCAGGTGCTACTATTTATGTGGGAACTGACAGTAATGGAGTATTCATAAGTACTAACAACGGAACAAACTGGATTCAAAGCACATTGTCAAATAGAAAAATTTATTCGCTTTATTCAACTGATGTAAATGTAATTGCCGGTACTGATAACGGAGTTTACGTATCAAAAAATAGCGGTGTAACCTGGAGCGAAAAAAATCAGGGATTTCTTTCAAATCCTGTTGTCCGAACACTTGTATCTGCAAATAATTATATTTATGCAGGTACTGACGGCCAGTCCGTCTGGAAGCGGTTAATTTCTGATATTATATTAATAAGGAATATTAATTCCGAAATACCGGATAATAATTATTTGTTTCAAAATTACCCGAACCCGTTTAATCCGTCAACGATAATAAGATATGCAATTAAAGAATCAAAATTTGTTAATATAAAAGTATATGATATACTCGGAAANNTTCAAGCGGAGTATATTTTTATATATTAAAATCCGGGGAATATTCAGAAACTAAGAAAATGATTTTGATGAAATGATTTTCATAAAAACGAGTAAATAAAAAAGCCATTCCGATATTCCGGAATGGCTTTTTATTTTGGATATCAAAATCATTTCTTTTTAGCTGAAAAAATTAGTTATTCTTAAATCCATTTACTTCAGCGACAACATCATAACATTGTTTAATATGCATATGAGTTATAATTTTCATTGAACCGTAACTTATTCCTGCTGAAATCAGAGTTCCGATTAATGGTATATATTTTACAATTTGTTCGCTGGCAATCTTTATTCCCATTCTTTTCAATATAGATATTAAAATATCTTTAGTTATTGCTCTACCAATTAATTCTGCCCCTGCTCTTTTAATAGCATTAAGCACTAACAATTTAGCCTGTTCATCAAGCTCATCTATTTGTTCTTGTGATAAATTAAATCTTTTACTTATTTTAGGGAGAACTCTTAATAATATGGCTACATCAGCACCTATATCTATTCCGGGTAACGGGATTGCACCTCCACCGGCGGATAATAACGAAGCTTTANNAGCTTTAGTACTTAATTTCTTACATTCTTTCTTAATTAATTCCGCCTCTTTCTTTTCCATAAGTATATTTACATTAATTTTATATCTCTCATTCCCAATCTCTGATCGGGAATGAGAAAATAATATTATTTATTTCTTATCATCTACAACTTCGTAATCGGCGTTTTCAACTTTTCCGTCGTCTTTCTTTTGTTCTTCTGCTCCCGGCTGCTGACCGCCCGCAAAGCCCTGTCCTTCTGCTCCGGGTGCGCCCTGAGTTTTAGCCTGTGAATACATCTGAGTGGATGCTTCGTTCCATGCTGCGGTATATTGGTCCATTGCAGATTTTATTTCCGCAGTGTTTGTACCCTTTGCAGCTTCTTTCAATCTGTCTATAGCCGCCTGTATCTTTGATTTCAAAGCACCGTCCAGTTTCGATTCAAATTCTTTCAACTGGCTTTCACCCTGAAATATCATTGAATCTGCCTGATTCTTAACATCTATTTCTTCTTTCTTTCGTTTATCTTCCGCTTCATGTTCTTTTGCATCCTTTTTCATTTTTTCAATTTCCTGTTCAGTCAATCCGGATGAATGCGTTATCTTAATATCCTGCTGTTTGTTCGTTCCAAGGTCCTTTGCTGCAACATTTAAAATTCCGTTTGCATCAATATCGAATGT
>PNBM01000106.1 GCA_003135995.1 Ignavibacteriota bacterium
GTTTCAGGATTGGGAACGTTTTTTTATAAGTGCCCTCTAATAAGTCGCTCTTTGCTTTTGATCCCGACTTGTCGGGAAGGGGATTTAGGGGTGTGTGCTTTTCATAAGTCTCCACTTAAAAGTCCCCTCTATAAAGAGGGGATTTAGGGGTGTGTGCTCTCGATCTTCGCTCTTCAGTTCTTATTAAAGTCCCCTCTTTAAGAGGGGATTTTTTTTCTCTTTCCTAAAGTCCTCATTGAGAACGAAGATTTTTTAAATTTCCTCATTACGTTACCAAACTCCAGTTTAGTAATTAGAAAAAAGATTTCACCTCGCGAGGTTTTAAATCATCATAATTTGATTAATTTCTGACCCCACATTTGAATCGCTTCGCGATTTATCTCAACATGAATGTTGAGGTACGGTTTTAATATGAAATAATTATTTTTTTTGGAACGAAATTGTGTTACGTGAGTATAAAGTCTAAAAACAGGTTTAAATTTCTTTATATTTAAATACTTTTAATTTTTTTAATTTAATGGGTTCCACTCTTTAAAAATATAATTTATATACTTATGCAGACAAAATTTTTTACATTAGTTTTTCTTGCCATTTTAATTTTTGTAACTTCACAAGCAAATTCATCCGGGATGATTTCGAATTCGTCTGTAATTTCCGGTAATAAAATAAAACATGCTTCCAACGAACAAACGGATGTGAGGAAAAATTCAAAGATTGTAAAAATAAATTTTTCAGATGATTACGATAAAGACTGGAAACTGACAGATTCTCTTATCAATATGGGGTTGCCTAAATCTGCACTGGAAATCGTTAATAAAATTTATGATAAAGCCAAATCTGAAAATAATGCCCCGAATTTTGTAAAAGCAATTATGTATAAAATAAAATTGCAGGACCAAACACGGGAGGAAGCATTTGTCGCAGGAATAAATGATTTAAAGAGTGAAATGGAAAAATCCTATTTCCCCGTCAAACCTGTTTTGCAGTCAATGCTTGCGGAAATGTATTGGTCTTATTATCAGACGAACAGGTATAAATTTATTAACAGAACGAGAACGGAAAACTTTAAACAGGATGATATAAGAACGTGGGATTTATATAAAATTGTGGATGAAGTAATTTTTTATTATAAAGCATCTTTGGAAGATGCACAAAACCTGCAAAGCTTTGATGTGAGCGCTTATAATGAGATATTAAATAACTACTATACAATTAAAATTATACCTAACGGGCGCGAGCTAAGACCTACTTTATACGATTTTCTCGTTCACAGAGCTATTGATTATTTTGTCAGTTCGGAAGCAGGATTAACAAGACCTGCCGACCAGTTTGTTTTAAATGATGAATCTTATATGAGCAATGCGGAAGATTTTATCAAATTAAATATAAATACAAAGGATACATATTCTTTCGAATATTATGCAATTTTGTTATATCAGGATGTGATTAAATTTCATTTGAATGATGCTAATCCCGAAGCGCTTGTTGATGTTGATTTAAAAAGACTTGAATACGTCAATACCAAATCAGGAAATGAAAATAAAGAAAAATTTTATTTGAATGCACTGGAAAATCTTGAAAGTAAATATTCGGGAAATCCTGTTCTTACATTTATTTTGTATTATAAAGCAAATTTAATTTATGAAAGAAGTTTAAAATATAATCCGAATGTATCGGATAATTTCAAGTGGGATGCAAAAGTCGCAAATGATATTTGTGAGAGCGGAATTCAAAAATTCCCTGTTTCTAAAGGTGCGGATAATTTAAGAAGTCTGCAATCAACCATAAAGACAAAGTCTCTTGTAATAAAAACCGAAGATATTAATATTCCGCAAAAACCTTTCAAAGCTTTCATTCAATATAAAAATCTCAATACATTATATTTCAGGATTATTAAAACGGATTTAGGTGAGTTGACTGGACTAAATGAAAATGTTCTTAAAGATAATAACATAAATTATACGGAACAAATAATAAATTACTTCAAAGAAAAAAAAGCTGATAAGCAGTTTACGATAAGTTTGCCGGATGATGGTGATTTTCAAATGCATTCAATTGAAGCAAAAATGCCCGAACTTTCAAATGGTATTTATTTAATCTTTTGCGGAACCGATGCTGCGTTTTCAGTAGATAAAGATGCTGTAGCTTTTTCTATTACTACAATATCTAATATCAGCTATATGAACAGGGCGATGAAAAACGGGAATGTTGAATTTTATTTGCTTGCACGCGATAGCGGACACCCGCTCGCAAATGCGAAAGCAACAATGTTTGTTGAAAAATATAATTATGATAAAAGTATTTATGAATATATTGAATCGAAAACATATACTACCGATAAGGAAGGTTATTTTATGATTCCTTCTGTAAAAGATTACAGGAGATATTATCTGATGATAGAATCGGGTGAAGACCGCCTGAACACTTCGATATCCGGAAATCTTATTAACTATGGTTATTCGAATTACAATCTGACAATGTTTTACCAGGGACAGTATTATGATTATATGAAAGTTGATGAGGATAAATATATCGGGATTACGTTTTTTACGGACAGGGCAATTTACAGACCCGGACAAACGATTTATTTTAAAGGTATTGTACTTGAAACTTACAAAGGGAAATCCGAAATAAAAACAAATTATTCAACGGATGTTACTTTGATGAATCCGAATTATCAAAAATCCGGTGAACTTCATTTAACAAGCAATGAATATGGAACATTTAACGGTTCATTTACAGCACCATCATCCGGATTAAACGGAAGATATATGATTCAGACAACCGATAACCACGGTTCTGCTTATGTTCAGGTCGAGGATTATAAGAGGCCTAAATTTGAAGTTACATTTAACCCGGTGATTGGAAGTTTTAAACTTGGCGAAAAAGTAATGATGTCAGGAAAAGCAAAAGCATATTCAGGTGCGAGTGTTGATAATGCTGATGTGAAATATCGCGTAGTCAGAAGAGCTGTATTCCCTGACTGGTGGTATTACTGGAGAGGTAACCCGCAATCGCCGGAAACAGAAATCAGTAATGGTCTGGCAAAGACAAATGACACAGGTTACTTTGAAATAAATTTTACAGCAATCCCCGACTTAAGCGTTTCAAAAGAATCAGACCCTTATTATACTTATTCAGTTTATGCGGACGTTACGGATTTGAACGGTGAAACCCGAAGCGGTGAAAATCATATCAGCATCGGTTACAAATCTTTGAAAATAAATGTTGCAGTTCCGAATATAATTGATAAAAATGATAAAGATATTTTTAAATTAACTACGACAAATCTTGATGGTCAGAATGAACCTGTTGAAGGCACAGTGACTTTATTTAAATTAAAAAATGTTGCGAATGCTTATCGCAGCAGGCTATGGGAAGTTCCAGATAGATTTATTTATTCGGAAAGTGAATATCATAAATATTTTCCGAAAGATGAATACAAAGATGAGAATAATATTCAGAAGTGGGAAAAAGAATCAACTGTTTTTGAGATAAAATTTAACACTTCAATAGATAGTACGCTTAAACTCGAAGGTTTAAGCGGATGGAATCAGGGAGTTTATTTAATTGAATCCAAGGCAAAAGATAAATTCGGAGAAGATGTAAAAGAATTAAATTATTTTACAGTTTACAGTACGGGAGAAAAGAATCTCCCCTACCCTAATACCTGCTGGTTTAATCCGGTTAAATATCTTGTAGAGCCGGGAGATAACGCTTCCCTGTTAGCAGGAAGCAGCGATATAAATGTTAATTATTTATATGAGATAGAACAAAATGGAAAGATACTTGAAAAAAATTGGATTACTATAAACAACGAACAAAGATATTTTTCAATTCCGATAAGAGAAGATTACAGGGGAAATATCACTGTTCATACATCTTTCATAAAGGATAATAGATTTTATTCAAACGATGAAATCATAACGGTTCCATTTACAAACAAAATGCTGGACATAACTTTTGAAACTTTCAGAAATAAGCTTCAACCCGGAGAGAACGAAGAATGGAGAATTAAAATTGCGGGAAAGAACGGCGATAAAGTAGCGGCAGAAATGGTCGCAACTTTATATGATGCGTCACTCGATGCATTTGCAAAAAACAACTGGAATTTTAATATTTATGAATCTTATTATTCAACATTAAAATGGAATTCAGATGGTGATTTCGGATTAAATGATTTTTCGGTTTACAGTTTATACTGGAATAATCCGATGTCTTACACGCATTATACTTATGACGTATTGAATTGGTTCGGCGTACCTTATATCTACAGTATGTATTACGGATATGATTATGAATTGGATGGTGGAATGATAAATCAGATGCCTGTAACGAATGCGCCACTAAAGATGTCATCAAAAGATGGTAAAAACAGAGGTGTTGTAGAAAAGGAAGAATCTAAGACAGAGAAAAAGGAAGCACCCGTTAAATCAGATAGAATAGAAGGAGACGAAACAGGTACAATCAGAACTGAAAAAGGACCTCATGAAGTGGGAGAAGTTAAACCTGAAAATATAACCGGAGTTACGGCAAGAAAAGATTTCAATGAAACCGCATTCTTTTATCCGGATTTGGAAACTGATGCGAACGGTGAAATAATTATTAAATTTAAAATTCCTGAAGCACTGACGAAATGGAATATGCTTGGCTTTGCACACACGAAAGATTTAAGTTACGGAATGGTAAGAAACGAACTCGTCACACAAAAAGAATTAATGGTTGTTCCTAATGCTCCGAGATTTTTCCGTGAAGGTGATAAAATAACTTTCAGTTCAAAGATAACAAACCTGAGTGAAAAAGATTTATCCGGAAATGCACAACTCGAATTATTTGATGCATTTACAATGGTGCAGATTGATAATCTTCTTCAAAATAAAGAACCTGTAAAATCTTTTGATGTTAAAAAAGGATTAAGCACTTCATTGAACTGGGACTTGTCTATTCCCGAAGGAGTAGAAGCTGTATTATACAGATTAGTTGCAAAAGCAGATAATTTTTCTGATGGAGAAGAAATGGTTGTTCCTGTATTAACGAACAGAATGCTCGTAACCGAAACGATGCCGCTCCCGGTAAGGTCAAAAGAAACAAAACATTTCACAATGGATAAGCTCGTTAATAACAAATCAACGACATTATCAAATTACAAATTATCACTTGAATTCACTTCAAACCCAGCCTGGTATGCTATTCAGGCACTGCCGTATCTTATGGAATATCCGTACGAATGTGTTGAACAGGTTTTCAGCCGTTATTATGCAAACAGCATTGCCACATTCATAGCTAATTCAAATCCGAAAATTAAACAGGTGTTCGATACATGGAAAAATTATCAACCTGATGCATTGCTTTCGAATCTTGAAAAGAATCAGGATTTAAAAACATTAATGCTCGAAGAAACACCCTGGGTTCAGGAAGCAAAAAATGAATCAGACAGAAAGAGAAGAGTCGGAGTATTGTTTGAAATAAACAGGATGTCGAATGAACTCGAGAAAGCATTGACCAAATTAAGCAAAATGCAGGTTTCGAGCGGAGCGTGGACGTGGTTCGAAGGTATGCCGGAAGACAGGTATATAACACAGCATATTATAACAGGACTCGGACAACTCGATCATCTTGGAATTGATAAAATTTCGACGAATGAAAAAACAAAAACGATGGTTGAAAAAGCATTGTATTATATGGATGTACAGATGAAAAATGATTATGACGAATTAAAACGACTTGAAAGTGAAGGTAAAATAAAACTATCAGATAATCATTTGTATTCAAGCGAGATACAATATCTATATGCACGAAGTTTCTTCAATGAATTAATTTTGACAGATGGATGCAAAGAAGGATATGATTACTTCATGGGTCAGGAAAAAAAATACTGGAATGATTATGATAAATATTTTCAGGGAATGCTGGCACTTTCATTATTCAGAAGCGGCGACCAGACCACACCGCAATATATTGTGAATTCTCTTAAAGAACGTGCAATCATTAATGAAGAAATGGGAATGTACTGGAAAGAAAATACATGGGGATATTACTGGTACCAGGCGCCGATTGAAACGCAATCGCTATTAATTGAAGTCTTCACCGAAGTAGCTAAAGACCAGAAATCTGTAGATGATATGAAAGTATGGCTGCTTAAAAATAAGCAAACACAGGATTGGAAAACCACGAAAGCCACAGTGGAAGCCTGTTATGCATTGTTGCTTCAGGGAACCGACTGGTTAGCAAATACGGATATGGTTGACATAACATTGGGCTCATTAAAAATTGAACCGTCTAAAATAGAAGATTTAAAAGTTGAAGCCGGAACGGGATATTTCAAAACATCGTGGAGTGGTTCAGATATTACTTCTGATATGGGGAATGTAACTGTAACCAAACGTGATGAAGGTGTAAGCTGGGGAGCTCTTTACTGGCAGTACTTTGAACAACTTGATAAAATTACATTTGCAGAAACACCGTTGAAATTAAATAAGAAACTTTTCCTGCAAACAAATACATCTTCAGGTCAGGTAATTACTCCGATTGATGAAAATACTACTTTAAAAATCGGAGACCTTGTAAAAGTAAGAATAGAGCTTGAAGTTGATAGAGATATGGAATATGTACAAATGAAAGATATGAGAGCATCGTGTTTCGAGCCAACGAATGTTATTTCGCAATACAAATATCAGGATGGACTTGGTTATTATGAAAGTACACGCGATGCATCTACAAATTTCTTCTTTGGGTGGCTGGCGAAAGGAAGTTACGTTTTCGAATATCCTTTGAGAATCACGAATACAGGCGATTTTTCAAATGGTATTACAAGCATCCAGTGTATGTACGCACCTGAATTTACTTCGCATTCCGAAGGCGTGAAAGTTCTTGTTAAATAATAAAAAATAAAAAATAAAAAATAAAAAAAAGCAAGAACGCACTATACAATATTTTCCTCGTTACCAAGCTCCGGCTTGGTAACGTTTTTTTATACAGAAGAAATTTAATCTTACTTGTTCCCAAGACTTGTTTCAGGCTTGGGAACGTTTTTTATAACAAAGAAAATTTATCTAAAAAGTATATCCTATACCCAGAGATAATTTAAGTCCGTCTACGAATACTTTTGAATTTAAATCCTGCTGGAATTGATAATTTACTCCTTCGAGGGTAACGTTATCGACCGGAAAATGATTTGATACTTTAAATTCGCCCTGCCTGACGCGCATTTCGAGCAGTAATGAAATATGTTTGTCCATCATATATTCCATTCCGAATAATACGAGTATATTAACGGTTGCAGTTTTTGATGTTGTTATGGTTTCATAGCCGACCATCCTTCTTGACCTGTCGCCGAAATATATTCCTGCTCCTCCGCCAAGAAAAATATTTAAATTATCCAGAGCCTGAGGCAGACTGAAATAAAGTGCAAATTCAACGGGAACAAATTTTATATTTTCAGTCACGTGAACCGGTATAAAATTTGTATCATTTTCAAGAACAGTTGAAAGAGAGTTGTCGGTTATTCTTAAATATTCGGTTGAAAATGAAAAGTAAATATTATCACTTATAATTTTTTTCTTAATTGATAATCCGTAGCCGTAACCGCCGTTTACTTCATCCGTTATATTTCTTTCAATAATGTCGGTTGAATATGGGTTGAGTTGGATTGTTGCCGAAGAAATATAATTGCCTGACAGATAGATTGTAAAATCTTTGAAAAAATCAGATAAAAAGGATTTCTGACAGAAAGCCTGATTTGAGATTAGTAAAAAAAATATCAATATGAAAAATAATTTCCTCAACTATTATTTTTTTCAAACTAATGCTTTGAAATTAAAGAAGCAATTTCAAAAAATAAAAAATAGAAAATAAAAAATAAATAAGAGCGGATTTTCAGTATCAAGTATTCAGTATAAAGTATACGTTTGAAACAAGTTAAGAAGTTAAGAAGTTAAGAATTTAGAATTTAGAATTTGTTCTCTGCTTTTACCATTTTCCAATTTCCCATTTGCTGATTTCGAATTTGTTTAGAATTTAGATATNNTCTATAGAAAATTCTTTATTTTCAATTATTATTCTCACTTTAATATGGCTTGTTTCGTCAGAATGTACGGCTCCCCATATTAATGCAAGCTGCTGCATCTGAACTTCGGGCTTATATTTCGCGGATAAACCGATTACAACTTCTCTGACTTTTAAAGAGTGCGCAACATTCATAATGGAATAAAATGCATTATTTGTCGGAACGACAACGGGTAATACAGGCTTACCGATTTTTTCGGCAACGTTCACAACTTCGCTGAATAGCTGTCTTTCATCTTCTTCAATTTCATTTTTGACTTCCATGTTTTGTTTATCTTTAAAAACACGTGCAATCATTACGATTATTTCAGTTTTATCGGTATCTATTTCTTCTATTATTTTTTTTAGATGATTCAGATTTGACGGGTCACGAACGGCAACCAGGATTCTATCCGGTAATTCACTACCGATAGCTTCAGGTGTGATAGCCGATTCATCTTCAAGATTGAAATGTTCGAGTACAGTTTCAAGATGATGTCCGTTTACTTGCTCTTCAGTCATATTATGCTCTTTTATTAAATTATGTTTGACAATCCTTTCGGAAATAACAAAAACTATAAAAAAGCAAACTGTAAAAGAAAATCCTGATATTGTTGCAACAGGTTTTGTAAATAAATTTGTCATTGCAGTAAAGAAAAGTGCCGCAAAAATAATAATAAGTCCCATAGGCAAATGGAATTTCCCGATATCAATATTTCCCGGAACTTTCCATTCACGTGGTCTTTTATCTTTATATCTAAGAACAACCATTGCGAGAGCCTTGAAAGTTAAACTCCATATCACACCAAATGCGTAAGCTTCCCCGAGCATAATGACATCACCCCATGATAATATAATTGTTGTGATTTGTAATATGGCAATTAAATTAAGTATGCGAAAAGTTGTTCCATATTTTTTATGCGGTTTTCTGAACCAGTCGGTTAAAATTCTGTCTTCCGCCACACGATTGAGCACACTATTNNTGTGTTCACGGCACCCGATAAAATCAATACGCCTACAACTACAACAAATGCCTGCATAATTAATCGAATCCACTGGGGACCATAAAGGAACATTGCAATTCCACCGATAAGGTTATCTATATATTGAGGACGAATATCATCAGGTATGAGCATTACTCCAAGAAATGAAACGCCGGGAGTTAAAAGAACACTGAATATAAAAATTATTAATCCTGTCTTTTCGAAATTTTTAAGTTTGGGATATTCAACTTCCCTGTAAACCTGTCCGAGCGTTTCTTCACCGCTGAGAGCCAGCAGTGAATGTCCGAATGCAATAAAAATACTGACAATTCCAAGTGATTTTGCCCAGTCAAAATCTTTCAACCATCCGTATGCCTCATCTTTTAACTGAATTTTTAATGGTGGCAGATGTGTTAAAACCGGTTCAGGTTTCATAATAAGTGTTGCAACGCCCCAGCATAAAACCAACACACCCATGATAGCAGTTATAGCAAAAATTTTCATTGCTTTGTCAGAAGATTCTTCAATACCTTTAACATTTTCCCACCAAAAATAAACAACAATAGCTATTGCAATTATCATCGAGAAAATATTTCTATCGAGATGAAATTCAATTCCCATCGATTTTATAGTATCGTTGATTAATCCTGAAAGATATTGACCGCCTGATACGCTGCTGATTGGTCCTGTAAGCACATAGTCAAAGACAAGTGCACTTACCGAAACTCTTGCAAACCAGTTGCCAAGTGCAAATTTTACAACTCTATAAACTCCGCCGCGTGTGAACAATGGTGAGGATTCAATATATAATGCACGCACGGCATAAGAAAAAAGCATTACCAGTAAAATAAAATAAGGAGCAACTTTTCCAACAAACTGTTCTGCAATTCCTCCGATGTAATAAGCCGTAGAGCCTAAATCTCCGATTACAACGGCTGATGCACGCCAGGCGGAAATAAATGTGAACATTACCGTGGTAAGGACTATAACCTTAGTTGCTTTAGAAGCAGCGGTACTACCTTTGATATGAGTTGATGAATCAGAATTCATATAAATATATAAGTTTCATCAAATNNTCGATTCAAAATTTTCAAAAAATATCAATAATTAATATTACTTCTGAAAACAATAAAAAAAATCCATTATATATATAATAGTTCTTAAAGAATAAAATAATATAATGGATTTTATAAATTAAAATTAATTTAAATACCTGTCTCTGTTATCTACAATATCGGATGCATTCTGCAGGTTCGTTAACCAATCCTGAACAATTGACTGCTGTTTTGTTTGAAGCATTTGCTTCCTTATATCCATTTGTTTTGCAAGATAATCCTGCTCGTTAAACTGAGTTATAGTATTCAATTTTACAATATAATAACCCCTCGTACCTTTTATAGGTGCGGATATTTCACCCTGTTTCATCGATAAAACAGTATTAAATAAATTATAATCCATTCCCAGTTTCTGGTCAGGTTTGGTAATAGAAACACTGTCTGCTAAATCATATGTGTACTGCGGATATTGAGCTTTTAAAGAAGCTAAATCACCATTTTGAATTTTGTTTTTTAAATCGTTCGCAATAGTGACAAGGGCTTCAAATTTTTTCTTCTGTTGAAGTTTTGGTTTTATTTGAGTGGTCTTTATAGAATCAAAATTTTTATATCCCTCAGAAATTTTATCTGTAATCATGTAAACTCCATACCCGTTCTGCACTTTTACCGGTCCGAATAATTTACCCGTACTATTGCTTAAACCGAAATTTATGATATTGTTATTCTGTCCTGCTCCGGGAACAAAACCGTTTTTAGAGATTTCAGGTGTTGGCATCGCAGCAAGATTGTAATTTTTAGCTAATGTATCTATTGTAACTTTCTTAACTCCACCGCATGATAAAAACGAACCCTCTGATTTTTCTACTTCTTTCATAAAATCTGCAGCTCTTTTGCGCGCAATTTCTTTTGTTCTGGCACTTGCAACTACGGGTTTCTTGATTTCCGCAACTTTAAATTCTTTTTTTGATTTACCACTGACTTTTATAATATGAAATCCAAACTGTGTTTTAATCGGTCCGACTATATCACCAACATTTGCCTTCATACAAGCATCTTCGAATTCCTTTACCATCTGTCCTTTTGTAAACCATCCGAGATTTCCTTCATTTTGCTTTGCTGATGGGTCTTCTGAAAATTGAGCGGCAAGGCTATTGAATTTTTCGCCTTTTTTTACCTTGCTTAAAATATCCTCAGCCTTTTTCTTTGCCGCAGCCGTATCGGTTCCGAAATTTATAAGAATATGTGATGCATTTACATATGTATCTTCACCATCTTTAGAATCAAGCATTTTTATTATCTTATAAGCATCCTGATCAATAATCAGGTTTGATACATCATTCTGTTTTGCGGTAAATAAAAAATCCAGTGCACCCTTTCCGAAGGCGCTTGGTTTTTGAAATTCATTGTTATATGGAGTTGATGAAAGATCATTTACAAGTTTAATCAAAGATGAATCCTCAATGTTTGAATTTTTCATCTCTTTTACATTCACTTCAAGTAATTTTTTTACATTAAGAGAATCGTCCAAAGTGGGTACATCAGGGAAAACTACATATTTAAATTTTGTTGCTTCTTCCTGCTTAAAATCATCTTTATGCTCATCATAATATTTTTTCATATCCTGGTCTGTAACAGCATATAAATTTGAATCTGTAACAGCGTTTACATCAAGCAAAATATAATTAAAATTAGCTTTGATATTCTCATCTTTGTATTTCTGAAGGACATCTTCTTCGGGAATAAACACAGATGCCGTAACCTGTGTATTTAATTTCTGGTCTAACAATATTTTTTTCAGATATTGCTCGATTTCAACCCATTTTGATTTGTTTTGTGGTTCCTGAATTGCACCCTGAAGAGCTTCCGGATGGAATACTCCCGAGGAATCAACAAAATTATTTTTCAACCAATCGGGAAGAGTTTCAGGCTGATTGTAAACCCAATCACGAATTTCATCATCCGATACAGTAATGCCAAGTCTTCTCATTTCCTGTTCTTTTAACGTCTGCTGGACTAAATATGTCCAGACCTGGTCTTTAATTTGCTGATAAGTAGCATCATCAACGTCCTTTCCCTTGTTCTGTTCACGCATCTGATCGACCTGTCTCTGTAATAGTGTCTCAAACTCACTGTATTGAATTTCTACGCCATTTATTTTTGCAAATACAATTTTTTCACTACTATGCAATCCGAGATAATCCATGCCCCATTGTAAGACGATTGTTCCGAGAAAAGCAACTATTAATATAATAATTATGAGCGGCATTCTATCCCTCATTTTATTCATAATACCGGTACTACGCTTTGCCTTTGGTTTATCCATTCAGTAACTAAACTCCTTTAGAAGAAATTGGTTTTGAAAATTTAAACATTAAAATTAAAGTTTTTAAGCAGCAAAATCAATGAATAATTAAGTAACAGAATTCATTTACCTAATCAAAATCATCAAAGGAACATCAGTTCCTGCGACTATTATACAATTAGTTTATTTACTTAAATAATTAATGGATAAACTTTTTTCAATTCCTTGTGTTTTCAAAATACTTTTATCTCATAATTCAAATTATTATCTCAAAATGAGATAAAATCTGTAGCTGATAACTCCATAATTCTTCAAAAGCACTGATTTTAGATGGTATAGAACTTGCTGCAATTATTAAGCGAAAGTTAATTAGTTTTAATACATATTAGAATTACATTGCCACAGATTTGAGATCATCCATAATTTTATCTGCGAAATTTGCAAGACACATATACCTCATAAAATATCAGCAAAAGTGAATTTAAATAAAATCAAAATAATTTTAAAATAAATTTTCAGGCAGGTTATAATTATGAAAACTTTTTACTTTTTTAAAGCCTCCCGAAATAATTTCATCATTTCGGCAGTTTTGTTTTTTGTTTTATTTTTTCTTTCCTCAAACTTAATTTCGCAGACAGTTATTAAAGTAGGTAATTCCCAATCTTTCACATCAGTCAGTGAAGCTTTTAATTCCTTGCCGGGCACTTTAACAAGTGCATATGTGATTGAAATTGAAAGCGATTACAATCCCGCAGGAGAGTCGCAAATTCGGGTTTTCTCAAGAACCGGATCAAGTAATTTAAATTATATTTTGGTTGCTCCCGCTGCAAATGTTTCAGCTACAATATCTATTTCTGATAATAATTTTCTATTTTACTTTAGCGGGGCAACTTACGTTACAATTGACGGAAAATATAACGGACCCGGGTCATCTTTGACACTGAAAAATACTAACACATCCGGTTCTACGATTCAATTCACGGAAAGCGCTCAATTTAACACGATAAAGAATTGCAACATAATAGGAAGAAACACTTCGGTTACATCAGGTGTAATAGTTTTTGGCACTGCAACTGCGGGTACCGGAAATTCATATAATACAATAACCCAGAATAAAATAAGCGGTGACGGTACTTTTCTTCCTGCAAATATAATTTATTCCGACGGGTCTGCCGGACATCCTAACGCTAATAATATTTTCACGAAAAATGAACTGTTTAATTATACATCATACGGAATTTATATCACTTCATCGGGAAATGGAAATAACTGGACGATTGGCGGAAATAATTCTGATGATGGAAATAGCATTTACCAGACATCAACTGTAATAACATCACAAATCGCTATTTATTTTAAGCCGGGTAGTTCATCTTACGGAAATTTAATTGCGAATAATTATATCGGAGGACAGAGTTCACAATGTACGGGCAGTCCCTGGACAATTAACGGGAACATTTCGTTAGTTGGAATAAAAGCAAATGTATCTACTTCACAAAATGGAGTCGATATAAAATACAATAATATTCAAAATATCAGTATTACAGGTTCAACATCATCAGCGTATTTTTATGGAATTTACGCTGACTCAGGTGCTATGACTGTTTCACAAAATATAATCGGACATAATTCAACACCAAATAGCATTCTAAGTGATGCCCCGGCTCTTCTTTGCGGCTTTTACGGAGAAGCAATATATGCAACTACAGTTTCTTATAATAATATTGCGAATCTTACAAATACGAATACGGGAAATTCGACAACAAAAATTAGAGGTATTGTACATAATAATATAGTAGGTAATTCGAACGGCAAAATCACAATATTAGGAAATAATATTCATGATTTAAAAAATGCCGGTATAATTCCGTTTCCAGACGGAACAATATATGGAATAGTTTATACTGATTCTTCAAGTTTATCTCAGGCGGAAATAAGCAATAATGTAATATATAATCTGAACTGTACTAATTCATCCGGTGTGAATGTTTATATGGGAGCAATCGAAATAGATAATTGTGCTTATAATTTAAATATTTTTAATAACAGAATTTATAATTTGGTTAATTCCAATCTTGTTGATCCGATGATAGGCGGCGTAATTGTGCATTTAGATTATGGAACACATTTAAGCCACTTGATAAATATATATAACAATATGATTTCCTTAAATAACAATTCGGATGTATTGTTGTTTGGTATATGGGATATGAACGTAGTTTCAAGTCAGGTTAATATGAATGTATATTATAATTCAATATTATTGTCGGGAACTATAACGTCAGGCTCTAATAAATCTTCCTGTTATTCCCGCGGATTCACAGGAGCAACTCCACCAACTTTACCTGTAAAGTCAGTAACAAAGCTGAGAAACAATATATTTATAAACATAAGAACCGGCGGCACAGGGTCACATTATTCGGTTATAAATGCACCGGATGTCTCTATACCTCCGGCAACAAACTGGGCTTCCAATTATTCCAATTATAATTTCCTTACTACTTCAAATGTGAATGCTGTGGGTGGCTGGGGAAACGGTTCATCTTTCACAGATTATAATTTTGCGGATTGGGTAAATCAGACAGGTGTATCGATGCAGGACAATAACAGCTGGTATTTACCATCTTCCTCTGTTCAGATTTACAACCTGTTTAATAGTCCTTCCACTGCTGATTTAAGTATAAGAGCTGACCAGGAAGAGGCCTGGTATGTAAACGGTAAGGGCATTGCAGGACCGGAATCAGGAATGATTGTAACGGATATAGCAAATACAAGCCGTTCCACAATTTATGGAAATGGTACCGATATCGGAGCATTTGAGTTTGATCCTTCATCTATACCGCCAACTCCGGACTTTTCAGGTATTATTGCAATTGGTAATACTCAGAAGATTACATTCGGTGGAAGAACACTTGCAACAATTACGTGGAATTCCGGTACATCACTTCCTACTTCTTATTCATTCTCATATTTTACAGGTCAAACACCTCCGGGAGTTTTTACAGGAAATTACGGGGACAGCTACTGGACATTAACACAAACAGGTGGAGCAAATTTTAATTATAATCTTTCATTATATTATGACCCGGCTTTGATCGGAACAATTTCCGCAGAGAATGCAATTAGACTCGCAAAACGGGAAGGTTCAGGCTCATGGAACCACTATACATTTTCAACGGTCAACNNATGTTAAATACAAGTTTTGGTCTGAGTGATGCAAATTTTCCGATGCCTGTAACTTTGTCTTCATTTAATTTTTCGGTGAATGATAGAAATGTTAAATTATACTGGATGACATCTTCAGAACACAATAATTCCGGATTTGATATCGAAAGGCAAAATAATGATAAGGGTACTAATAATACCGGCTGGCAAAAAATAGGTTTCGTCAAAGGAAACGGAAATACGGCTTCAAATTATAATTTTGAAGACTCAAAATTAAATGCAGGCAAATATCAATACAGACTGAAGCAAACAGACAATAATGGTAATAATGAATATTACAATTTGCAGGGCNNATTATCCGAATCCTTTCAATCCTTCTACAGTTATCAGCTATTCCCTATCAGTAAAAGGTTTCGTTAGTATTAAGATTTATGATTTATCCGGAAGGGAAATGGCTTCTCTCGTAAACACAGAACAAAATGCAGGTTATTATGAAATTAAACTGAATATTAATAATTTAAGATTATCGAGCGGAATTTATTNNTATTAATTAAATAATTATTTAAATAGTAAATCGGATTTATTTTTTATTCAACTTCTCGGGAGTTTTAAATAAATAATACAAAAAAAAATCACGTTCCCGAATAATAATTCAGGAACGTGATAAATAATAAAAGATGATTTTTATTTATTTAATCAAAATCATCTTCAGGACTTTCGAGAAATTCGGTGTAGTCATTTTATAAAAATAAACTC
>PNBM01000083.1 GCA_003135995.1 Ignavibacteriota bacterium
TAAAGTGTTATTCCCCAGTTATCCCTCAAATAAATAAAAATTTTCTTTAATCTTCTGACTAATTTTTCGTTGTTTAGCATAATGTGTTGGAATTTTTAAGTTTTTTACTAAGATAATAATAATTAAGGAAATAATCTAAATAAATAATTGATAGTACAGATTTTAAAATGGTTACTCAATGCTTCTCAACTATAAATTACTCTTGAATATTGAATTTATTTGAAGTAATGTTATTTAAATACAAATATATAAAATTGGTATTTTTTGGTGAGACCACAATTCTAATTCATTTCTTTACTTCAGTCTGAAACTTGAAGTGGCCTTATAAAAATGTATATATAATTACCCCCAAACCAATAGGTTTTAAAAAGACAAATTTCATTGTTTCAATTTGTAATTAAGTTGTCCAAAAGGTTTTGAAGACATTCCAATTCATTTAAAATAAGATTATTATCAACGTAAAATATTTTATTAATATTAGCACGTTAAATTTGAAAATTTTTTAATTCTATTTATCATTATTCTTTCATTTATTTTCATAAATTGTGGGAATAATTATGAACATGTAACAAAATTAATAAATGAAAAAAAATTAATGAAGTCTGCTTCAGGTGGAAATGGACATAAGGTTAATTTAGTATTGTAATAATCATATAACTTCAAAACAAAAGGATGATGTATGTAGTTACTTTTAGGCTGCATATTAGTATGGAGAAAACAAAGGTTAAAAATGGTTTTAAAAATAATTGCAAATGATATATAACATTAATAAAAATATTTTTAATAATCTAAAATATAATAATATGATATCAATAAAATTTCTATTAGCAATAAGTGCTATCTTTACTTTATTGTTTTTCTTAGGGTGTAATAAAAAAGAAAATTCAGAAATTAATAAAGATAACAATACTCAATCGCAAAAAAATACCACCCAACTTAATGAACAGAAAAAAGCATCTGATAATGAGAATGTTCAAGAAATAATCAGAAATAAATTAGATAGCTGGATAACTGAAATAAATGCAAAACAATATAATTTAAAAAAGTTTTATGCAGATAATGTATTATATTATAAAAATGGTAATGTAAGTAGTGATAAAATTGCAAAAGATAAAAAGAAAGCATTTGAAAAATGGACAGAAATTAAAATGTCTGTTGAAAATGTAAATATATCAAAAGAAAATGATACAAAATATTCCTGCATTTATGATAAAAATTTCAGTATGGAAAACCATGACCCTCCGAAATCTTATAGTGGAAAAGTTAAAAGTAAATTAATATTTGAAAAAATTAATAATGATTGGCTTATTACACAAGAATCTGATGAAAAAGTATATTCTTCCGATAAGCAAGGTTATGAGGAACAGAACAAAAATGATGCGACAGAAAATGCAATACAAAAAGATGTTAAAACGCAAAAACAAAATACAGAATTTAATTTTTTAGGATCGTGGAAATGTAAGGATGACTTTTCAAGGACGATTAGTATGACTTTAGGACCGGGGGGATATTATTTTTCAAATGCTGGTCAGGAGAATTATTCAGGGACCTGGAGAAGAAGTGGAAATTCACTAGACCTTTACGATAAATATAATATGTCCAGTGGTTCTGTTTCTCCATACGGAAGTAAAATCGTGGTAGATATGAATAATTTAGGTCGATTTACAATGGAAAGGAAATAATATAATGTCAATTTTTTTATTTTATGAAATGTTGCATTCTTTTTATTCATATTAAAATAAAACTAATATATGTATAAGATGGGAATTATATCGAAGGAAATTGAATTTTTTATAAAAATTAAATAATACAAAAATGAAATTAGTAAGAAGGTTTTTATTTGTTAATCTGATGTTATCTTTGATTTTTATTTTAGTTACAAAACAATCTATTTCTCAAGTAACAGATATTGACGGTAATGTATATAAAACTGTAATAATTGGTAATCAAGAATGGATGGCAGAAAACCTTAAGGTTACACATTATCGTAATGGAAATGAAATAGATAAGAATAGTTATATTAATTATACAGATAGTGAAACTAGTTCTATTTTTGGAAAACTATATTTTTTGAGTGCAGTAAATTCTGTTTTAGACTTGGCTCCTAAAGGATGGCGTATTCCAAGCGAAAAAGATCTACGAATACTTTGTGAATGGTTACAGGAAGATTGTGGGGGAAAACTGAAATCCACTACAATGTGGAATAGTCCAAATACAGGAGCTACAGATGTTTATGATTTTTCTGCATTACCTAGTGGATGTTATGTATTAGGCGAAGGTCAACATAATTTTAAAGACATTAAAAAGATTGGTTATTTTTGGATGGTAGGTCGTGCTTTTTCTTCTGATCACCCTTACTTCAAATTGTGTTTTAATAGTTCTAATTTAATTTTTGATTCGTATTATATTTATTTAAATCCTATCGATGTTGCTTTTTCTGTTCGTTGTGTAAAGAATTAAATGATTTATTTATTAATTAATTGATAAAATATTATAAACTAATATAAAATTTTTATGAAAAACAATAATGGCCAAAAAGTTGAAAGCACAATTAAGTCATTAATAGACGGTATCCTAGGGTTTTATGTTTATTCTGCAAAAATACATCAATCAATGGTTTATAGTGAATATTATTTTTACACTATTATTTATAATATAATTAATAACAAAGACATTAAACTTGCAAAATATCAATGGAAATATCAAAATTCTAAAAATATTTGCGATTTTATTTTAATTAATAAAAAAAACAAGAGAAAGAAAAAAGTTGCGATTGAAATAAAGTATGAAAAATATATGTCTAAAAAGAAAGAAAATAAAATTAAAATTAAATTGTTAGAGGATTTTAATAAAATTAAAGGTCTTTCATTATACCATCATGATAGGTATATAATAGTTATTAGTAGCTTAAAAAAGGATGAAAATATTTATAATTCTATTGGTGAATTTAGAAATTATTATAAAGAAAAAACGAAAAAGTTTGAAGATTATATTTATGAGAGAAGATTTTTATCTAATAATAAGGAATATGTTGCAGTAGCTATAAATGTAATTTAACTTTTAATTTTTTTAAAAAACTTTTCAGAAGTCATTTTAGAGAAAGGCTAATTTATTCCTTATATATCCTCAGTAACACCTCTGTTGCGGTAGATTTCTTTGATAAATTTTTTGATAAAATTAAGCCATAAAATCGATTTTCCTTCTTCGTAATTTTAAAAAATTAAAGATATAGTAAAAAATATTCCATTACCTTTTTTCATAATNNTTTCATAATGAAAAGAGTTATAATAAGTCATCTTTATAGATATTGAGTAAAATCCCAAAACAAGAAATCAAATATATTCCTATAGCAGAAATTACTTTAAAAGAACAATTATTGATTGAAGAAAAAAAGAAAAAACAGAATAAATAATAATTATAGAGCCTGTAAACAATTTTGTGTTTTTGGATAACAGTATTTAATATCAATCTGCATCTTTCTTCGAATAAAATTAAAAACTGACTGAGAATAAGTCCCCAATTTCTTATACTGTGACTACATTTTTTTTTAAACATTCATTATCGATAAATAAACCGATTTTAAGGCCGACTGGTCATCAGGAAAAACACTTTTGGATTTNNATAACATTTGTCGTATAAATAATTTTTCTGATTTCTATCGGGTAGTCAAAATAGCTCTTGAGATTTTCCCAGTTTTCTTTCCATGATTTTATTGCATAGCCATATTTGCTTCCCCATTTTTCTTCAAAGTCTGTTAATGCATTTAGAGCAGCTTCCCGTTTTGCAGCACCGTAAACTGCTTTCAGGTCCACCACAAATTCTTTTTTGTCCTACCTTACTACGTATCTCATTGAGTTTCTGATTTGATGAACAACGCAAAGTTGTGTTACTGCCTTTGGAAAAACACTCTTTATTGTATCGGTAAATCCTTTTAGGTTATCGGTTGATGCTATCAGTACATCTTCAACTCCGCGGGCTTTTAAATCCGTTAACACACTGAGCCAGAATGATGCACTTTCACTTGTATCTATCCACATTCCCAGTACTTCTTTCATTCCTGCTTTATTCAGTCCTATCAAAAGATACACAGTTTTGTTAATTACTTTTCAGCTCTGTCTTATCTTAAAACTTATTCCGTCCATCCATAAGATATAATATACATTATCCAACGGACGTTCCTGCCACTGCTTTATATTCTCAAGTATTTTTACCGTAATATTTGATACCGATGTTTCAGTTAATTCTACTCCGTATATTTCCTTTATCTGTTCTTCAATATCTCTCGTTGTCATTCATCTGTAATACATTCCGATTATTACGTCTTCTATCTTCTCAGAAAATCTCTTGTGTTTGGGTACGATTATAGGTTCGAATGAACTATCCCTATCACGTGGAATATTTATTTCTATATTCCCATTATCGGATTTTAAAGTCTTGCTGCTGGTACCGTTTCTGATGTTATTAGTATCTTCAGGCTTAATTCCGTTCTTTGTATATCCAAGATGTTCATCCATCTCGGCATTGAGCAAGGCTTCTACACCTTGCTTGTATATATTGCTGCTGAACTCGCTTAGCTCAGAACCTGTTTTGAGACCCTTGAAAATCTCCGGGGAGAGTAATGGTTTTTTCTTTCATTTTTTCTGTATTTAAAGGTTAACAAAAATAATTTAATCTTTGATGAAATCAAACATGGGTAATATAACCTGTGTTTGATTTCATCCTTTAAATACAGCTATTTCTAAAAACACAAAATATTAGACACTACCAATAAGTAATTTTATTATTTTCCTACACTTAAGATTAAATATTTTTTATCCAATATAAAAATTATAAATTTAAAATATCAGGAATGTCTTCTATTGCGGGTTTGTATTCGTAATTACGACATGCAGGGTGATATAACAAATATATATTCTTTGATTTATTAAACATAATACGCTTTTTTTTATCTTTACCATAATTATCTGACTTTAATTCTAAATTAATTTCTTTAAATATATTTCTAATATTTTCCCATATATTTTCTCCCATTATAATAATATATGAACCTTTATCTAATTGTTCTTGAAAAAAATCTTTTATCAATTTTTTCCTTTGTTCAAATGCTTTATTAGAAGGGAATTTATTTAAACATTTTAAACCAAAAAATATTTCGTATTCTTCATATATGTTGTTAGAACTTGATCTTCCAACCGGATAAAAGTTTATACAGATTTCATTCCCTTCACTAGTCCCTACTTTATCATAGCAATAATTATCTTTATTAATCAGGTATCTATTGTTTTTAAATCCGACTCTTTTTGTAAAATCAAATTTAAATTTTTCCGTTGTTGAATTTTTAGAATTTGTTATTGGTGGTTCTGATAGAATACAATTTTTTATATTTTCGAATTTATTGAGCCCGCTTTTTAGAATATCAAATATATCCCTGTTATATTTTTTTAAAATATTATTTAAATCTGTGAATTTTTTATCAATTTTATCATAATTATCTAAATTAAATATTTGGTTAATTTTATTAATATCTTCCATTTCTATTTTGTATTTATTGTATTGTTCTTCCTTTTTACTTTTTATACACAATAAATTCTGAACAGACCAATCGCTTCCCTCTTCTATGCCACAATATATTATCCTTGCATCAACATTTCCGTATCCAAGGCATTGATTTAATAAATTAAAATTGTAATTAGGTTCGTTTTCCATTTTGTAATTTTATATAATGTGTTATAACAGTTGTAAAATAATTGTTTTTTATAATTAATAATATATTTAATATTTCACCCAGCTTATACAATTCAAATCCCACCTTGTTCAGAGAACTCTTTTATTCCGCTTATAGAAACCGGGATAATTTCAAGGTTCGGAAAATTCTTTTTAAAAACACTTATCGCGGCCTCGTCTTCCGGAATTTTATACTGAGGCAACAATATATGCCTGCCGATTCTTACAAAATTAATGTAATTGCCAAAAGCAGGAACAACATCGTTTTATTCTTGGATTTTCTTGGAACTGAATTTGTAATTCTTACAATCTTATATTTATAACCCAGTTTAAACTGAAGCAAATCTGCCAGTTTATTCACAAAAATCATTGACTCTTTTGCTTCGTAAGAAGGAATCAGGCAATCTTCTGTTTTATATTCTTCGGGATAGGCACCGACAATTAAAGTACCTTTGTTTATAAACCTGGCCATTCCATCGGTATGACCTGTTTCATCACCAGGTTCAACTGGAATGAATAATAATTTCCAGATACCGAGATATTGATAAAAAATATCTTTTATCTCTTTTATAGAATGATTTTCGTTGTCGCTTATAACTCTATTTGTTACAATTCCTATACCTTCCCCGTTGTGAGCGAAATTTCCGCCGTCCAGTATTAAGGGAATCTCGATAATAGGGAACTTTAACATTTGTGCTAAAAATCTACCTGCCTTATTAAAATTATTTGCTTCTGATTTTGTCAGATAAGAAGGCGAATAAATAAATTTTATTGCTGTAATACTTCCTAATTCATCCTTAGCTAAAATTGGTGCCCAATCCCGAATCCAGATGTTTTTAACGGTAGAAAGATACAGTACATTCACTTTTTCGAACGGTACTGAAAAATCCACATTTATAGAACCATCGTTAACGATAACGTTAATAATTGTATAATCTATCAAATAATAAAGAAATTCATCATACAATTTTACAAGTATGCTGTTCGCACTATATTTGGAAGGGAAAAACTCAACTTCTGGATTTACAATAAAAATTCCTTTTGGTTCTTCCCATTCCGGGATTGCTTTATATTTCATTGTATTATCCTTAGAACCCAAAAGTTTTTTCTTCTTTTAGTTGTGTTTTGTAAAATCCTTTATAGTTTCTTTGTAAATACTCCATCAAGTTATCTTTTGAAAAAGAGGGATTCATATCAATCATAATTTTTAATTGTTTTATAAGGTTTACAATGAATGCACCTGTGACTTTTTTACTTTCCATATAATCAAATATTTCTTCGCTGAAAAGATTAATTATTTCTTCGTTTTGAGTCTGTTGATTAATTAAATTTAAATAATATCTTCTCTCGAAGTCACCGAAATCTATAATTTCATCGAATCTCCCAGGCCTCGATGCAGCGATGTCAACTAGTTTTTTATCGTTCGTTGTTGCTATTAAAAAGATTTTATTTTCGAAAATTCCATCCAGTTCGGTTAGAAAGGTTCCTAATGTCTTTTTCGAAAATCCTTCTTCTCTTTTTCCAAATAATAAATCAATATCATCTATACAAACAACCGCCGGTCTGAAAAGTCTTGCAAATTCAAATATAAGCCATTCGACACCTTGCATTTTCTTGGGAATAATCACATTACCATACTGAGAACATTGTTCTATTACTGTCCTAATAATTTCTGTCTTACCCAAACCAGGTTTCCCTGAAAGTAAGTACCTTAAAGGAAAATTGAGTTTATCGAAATTTTTAAAAGTGTAAATAAATCTGCTAATATCATTTTTAATATTTTCGTCGATAAATATTTTGTTAATATTACTTTTAGGAGGTTCTATCTTTGTTACTTCGAGATTGCTGATAANNTTCAATACATCCTTTTTTATAAGTAGATGTATTTATAAACGCCAGTCTTAAAAGTTCATGTCCAATTTTCTGTTCAGGAATGCTATTTTTTTCATAACTGAAATCCATATAATAATGATGATTTTCGTTCCTATCTTTTTCGATTTTAAAGTTTGCTATATAAAATACATTGTTATATTCAAATTCTATATATGCATTACTTATTGATGTATTTAACAAATTATCTTCTTTAAATTTATCCATACTGTGCAGTCCATCAGGCCAAAAAGAATACATACAATAGACTTTTAAGTCTGAAAGAGAAATAGTTTCTTCGAAGATGTTTAAAAGTAGCTTTATTATTTCTTTATAATAAAATTTATTAAAATCATAATTATTTGTTCGGAAAGATAATGTTATTTTCTTATTAAAATGGACTTTACCTGTACCATTTATGAAAGCTGTTTCCGATATGTTATTTTCCATACTATTATTTTTATACAATAATACGGAAAACAGGGGGACAAATAGTGTCTCCACAAAAATATTAAACAAAAGTAATACAACATTTATGTTGTCAGCGTAACACAAACTGTATTCTGATAACAAATTTAACTATTCACAATTTTTATGAATTCTTCAAATTGTTTAAAAGGTATATTATCTTGCCAAAGATATTTATCCGAATAAATCATATCCTCATTAATTTTAACTATTCTAAACCTATTTTCTTTTTGAAGGGTAAAATGTCCCCAGAACCATATATCATCTATAATTAAGGAATTAAAATCTTTTAAAAATGAATTTATAAGATCAAAATCACGTGCAGGTTCTATCGGAAATTTCTTCAAGCCTAATATTAAATTTAATACGGTTGCTAAAACAATATCTAAAGGAATTTTTATATGCGTCTCCGGAATTTCTTCTTTAAAAATTCTTTCTTCAGATATTGAATCAAATAATTTAATATCTCTTATAAATAAGGCAGTCTTTTTCTTTCCGAAATTTTTATATCTCTTTTGGCTATTGATATAGCGAAAGTAATCTTCAAAATTACTAATTTTATTTTTTGAATCCGAATATAAATTAAAGAATTCTATATTACTAAGAGTTTTTTTATTAGGATTTGGTAAGCGTTTTAAATCCTCGAAAAATTTTTTACATGCTTCGCCTGTATAATGAAGGTTATTTCCTCCAGCAGCATTTATTGAGCTTATAAATAGTCTAAAAAGTTTTTCTTTAGCACTAAAACTATCAAAAAGAAGACACTTAAGACATTTCGAAAGATAACTTTTAGAATGATTTTGATTCTTTTCTAGAAATTCATATAAAACATATATTTTCTTTTTATTAGTTTCATAGTGAGATTTTATATATTCTTGTTTTTGATTCATATGCATTAAAGTAATTTAAAAATTTTAAAATAGTCAGAGTCAACTTTGTTTTACAAATTATTCAACCTAAGTTAATTTAATAAATTTAAAATATCACAATTTTCACCTTTACATTTTATTTTANNATTTGTTGGTATCGTTTATACAGGTTTTTTCAAATTCTTTTTCTTTCCCATTGTTTTTAACCTTCCCATAAATACAAATTGAACAATTATTTTTTTCACACATTCTGGGAACAAAATCAAATGTTATGTCAAATTGTTCTGGATACCCTTTTTCTTTTTCTATCTCTTCTTTAACATAAATTTCCCTTAGTAGTCTATTAAATGGCTTTTTATTATCATTTGCCCAGTCTATACCTTTTAAAATGCAATCTCTGAAAATAGAATTATTATTCCATACATCTCCTGGAAGTTCTAACTCTGCTAAATTTATATCTTTAGAATTAAAACCATTTTTTTTTAAAAATGGAATAAATGATTTATTATAATTAGGAAACTTTAGTAAATCTCTTAAAGCACACCAAGCGCGTTTCTGTTCGTAAATTTCTTTTTTCTTGAATTTCTTAAATGAATTAAGAAATTTATTTGAATTATCAAGTAATTGTATATCGATATTTATTTCTTCATCTAAATTATTCTTTAAATTATCAAAATTGTCAATATCCTTATATTTTATTTGCTCTATATCTTTGTATGTAAGAATATATAATCCAAAGAGTAATAATTTTATTTTATTTTCATGATTTTCTGTTAAATTTATAATTCTCTCAATATATTTATAAAAGCTGAAATCGAATTTCTCTAAAATTAGAAAAGTCCTTAAAATAGCTTGATAGTCTGATGGAAAAAATCTTGAAGCAAAATATGGTTCCATTTTTGACTCAAATCCAAAATTTATTAATTTTACGTTTCCATTTGTTTTGGTGTGAGAAATAAAAATGTATTTATTTTTATCTTCTTCTATCTTAATCAATTTGAATTCATCTTTGTATTCATATTCATCCCTTTTTGTCATATGAGTATCTTTACATTTTGGCTTTAAATATCCTATTTCTTTATAAGTAATGATATTATCTACTAATTCAGAAAAAATGAATCCTCCTACATCCCAAATTCTTTTAACATTCATTTGGCGATCAGTTATGTAACTAATCCAGTGTGTTAATATTTTCGATTCAAAATTTAAATCTTTATAGAAATTTATTATATCTTCATCACCAAATGACCCCCATCTTGCTTCATCAAAAAACGAAGAGATTTTAAATATCTTTTCCATTTTTGTGCTATTTATAATTTAATAATGATTCATTCAATTCATTATAGATTATTTCCCTCAACTCCTTCGGCTCAATTACTTTGCAATCTTTTCCCATTGCAAGCACCCACATAAATACTTCAGTCAGGTTATTTACTCTGAATTCAAGTAATATTGAACCATCATTAAGTTCTGTTATTTTTTGAGATTTTATCCATTGCCTTTCCTTGATGTACCTTACAGATTCATTCATTATTTTAAGTTTGACATCATAAATCTCCTTGCTTTCAAAAATACCAAAGCTGTCTTTGAAATAATTCTCTATACTGAAATCATCAGGTATATCAAAATATCTATTGGTAAGTTTTATTTCCTGTATTCTGCTAACGGCAAAAACCTTTACCTGTTTAGCTTTATGGCAATATCCTATTATATACCAGTC
Organism: Ignavibacteriota bacterium; assembly: GCA_003135995.1. Taxonomy (GTDB): domain Bacteria; phylum Bacteroidota; class Ignavibacteria; order Tepidaquicellales; family Tepidaquicellaceae; genus FEN-1257. The sequence continues at coordinate 10,651 of PNBM01000083.1, forward strand.
ACCCTGATGGTTTTTTAAGTGATATATATCAATCTCCCTGTCAGATATCTCTCCGCTATGTCCAGTAAAGTATTTGACCCATATTCTTCTGCTTTCCCTAACGGCGGTTGTAATTTTATCCATGGTAATTTCATTAACGCTTCTTACGGGACCAATCTGGAAACTTATTATACGGTCAAGGTCTTTTGCATCAATGGAAATCTTTTCATCGAACAGGTAAGAAAGTTTTTCATAAAATTTCTTAAAATATTTTGAATATGGGCTGTTTTTGTACTGCTCAAGAACTTTTTCCGTAACAGCCAGGGCGAGTAAATCACTTGAATCGATTTTAATGGGGTTTAACCTGTATTTATCATCTGAATAGTAAAATCCTTTTCTAAGCTTATCAAATTCAATCGGGGCATCATACTCGAACTTCATAAAATCAATGTCGCGTTGGATAGTCTTGGTAGATACTTCAAGCTTGTTTGCCAATCTTTCTTTATTAGGGAAGCGTTTTTCTCCTATTTCCCGGTCAATTATGTTGAGTCTTTTGAGTAAAATTTTATTTACTGATAATTTTTGTGATTTGTTCATCTACACTGTATTTATAATAATATAGCAAAAATTACACGCAATATAAACGGAACAAAGGGACAGTATATGTCCTCCTTGCCTGATTAGTTTTGTATTAAAAATGTAAAAGAATGGAAAAAGATAAGAATCTGGTTTTGGTTTATCCCTATGGGATATGGAGAAATTTCTATATCGCTTTTTATGATGTATTTATCAGAGATTATCTCTTTAAATATCTCGAAAATGTAAAAATAACTTTTATAGTTAAAGATAAAATCGGCAAGCTATTGATTGAGGAAAAATTCAAGTGCTTTGATTTTAACGTATACGTCATACAGGAAACCCTGGATATATGGATTAGAGACTGGGCGCCGATTGTTTGTAACAATATTATAGTCAAAGCAAAATTCAGCCCTAAATATCTAAAAAGGGCATATAAATACCAGTCTGTTCCTTTAGATACTGCTGGTAAAAAGATAGCAGATAAACTAAATCTTAAATATAGTGAAATTTCTATAGTGCTTGACGGAGGGAATTTCGTTCATAATGGGCATGGGGTCTGCATAATAACTAACAGGGTAATTACTGAAAACGAAAATTTGTCCATTGGAGAGATTGAGAAAATTCTTAAAGAATCATATAATCTTAACAAAGTTGTCTTTGTTCCTGTTGAACCCGGTGATGAAACTGGACATATAGATGGAATGGTAAGATTTACAGACGAAAAAACTCTGTTTATTGCGGATTATCCCGATGAATACGAAAAAGGAAAAGTTTTCATGGATAATGTTGAAATTTTACTTAGAGAAAAACTTGGTCCTGATTATAAAATAATCAGGCTTCTGAATGAAGTACCGGTAGACCTACATAAGGCATTATCTTTCCCAAGCGCAGTAGGGAATCATACTAATTTTCTCCAAATAGGTAATAAAATATTCATGCCGGATTTTAAACTTAAAACAGATGAACAGGCGTACATGTCGCTTAAGAATAATTTAGAAAACCATGAAATTATCAGAGTAAACTGTAGAGAATTATATAGTATAGCCAGTGACGGAGGTGTTTTAAACTGCATATCCTGGCAATATTAAAAAAATTATGGAAAATAAAATTATTAAAGAATTTCCGTTAGAACAGTTAAATACTGTTCTGGGCGGAATTAAGCAAAACACTTTTTACTATTTCTTTTTCCAATTATACGAAAATGAAAAAGTGAATTCGATTAATGAAATTATTACCGGCATTAGGGGCATAGAAACAGATACAGTAAAATCTGCTGAGACCTTTTATAAAAACTTTTTTATGAGTTTTGATGAGTTAACACGAAAAGAAAACATACTGTTGATAAACCTTAATGACGAAATTTCAAAGGTCATAGAATATTTTAAAAACAAACCGGAGGTTGATATTAATTATCTATACGACAAATACGATATATATGACTTTATGAATCTGCTGAATTCAACACCTGTATCAGATGAACTTAATTATAAAATAAATAAGAATGCTGAAAAACAAGGAAGCATTATATTGTTCCAATTCGCAAATGAAGAAAAAGAAATAATAGAAGAATTATTTTTTCCAGACATTCCGATGACTTATAAAAAAATAAACATTGATTGTTTTGCGGGCGGGTATTTATTTGATTTTATCACGGAAAAAACAAAAGACGGCATTAAGCATGAATACAGTTATCTCTTTTTCATAAAAGACAAAGAAAATATATCTGGCAAGATTGAAAATGAAGAAATATGTTTATTAAAAACATTAACATTTGATATTAATGATTATAAAAAAAACCTGGAATACTTTAAAAAAGGCGTTAATACAACATATACTTTTCATAAGAAATTCAACATAAAGACTTTCATAATTTCAGACTGAGCGCATCCCTTAAACTACAGGGACATTATTTGTCCTCTTGCTTTGAATAATTTTGTAGTATATGATTAACAAAACTAAAATATGGTATGTCTTTCTTTTAGCAGTTCTTTTTTCCTTTGAAGAACCCTTCTGATGCTTATCGCTCATATACTCAATTAACCCATGACTTTTTTATAATCATGCCGGTATTTATAATACTATAAGTAAAATATGTTTTATTTCTGCGGTCGTACTTTATGTATGTAATATAGCAGATGCGATATCACCAAATAAAGAAAAGATATATGTAAATCTAAATGATGGTGTGATAACTTTATCTGTTTTTTATACTTTTAACTACAAATAAATAAGAACAAACTTCAAATATATAATATAATTATTACGTCAGAATTTAAATATTGTGAGGTTAAAAATATATTTGTATTTTTAAATTATTACTAAACTAAAATTCTTAATATTTATGATCAATTATAATTCGGACAAACTAAAACATTTATTATATGAAAAAGAAAATTTGAATTATTCAATAAAAGGATATAATGAAGCGATATTAAAAGCAGAACAGATTTGTGAAGCTTTTTTAGGATGCACACTAAGAATAAGAAAAGAAAAATTCATCATATCTATGCTTGAAATATATTATGGAAGTATTGAGGATAAAGCTCATGATTGGTACAGAACACATTATATATATAAAAATTCTAAATATAAAGAACATACAGAAAAACAACTTGAAAAGGGAATAAAGTTATATTTGAGTACATTGAAAGATGACGATACATACCAAAGAATGGATTTTGTTATAGGAAACGAAGGTGTTGCAGTAAGCTTATTGTTGAGGCGAATTCACAATATGGATTTCAGTAAAATGTGTAATAATAATAGTAAGGGCGAACCCCACAATATTTTAAAAAAAATGGGAATAAAAAATAGTGATCATGGAAAACCAATTCAATTTTTAGATGAAGATAATAATGATTACAAGTCTATTGTTATTATTGATACACATCGTGATATATATAATAAATTTAATCTAATTACGAAGACAAAAAAAAGAATTAATGTAAAAACAGAATTCGAAGAAAAGAATTCCCTCAATTGGAATTTTTCAGCTGAACGTGAAAAAAATTAAAGAAGAATAATGTATATCGGACGAAACTATTTCAAGGATATTTTATTCAGTGTTTCTATAGGAGATGCGCTTGGAGTTCCGCTGGAATTTACGGACAGGAAAACTCTTAAAAAAAATCCAGTAACTGAAATGACAGGTTATGGAACTTACAATCAGCCATCCGGGACATGGTCGGATGACAGTTCTTTGACTTTTTGTCTGGCGGAATCGTTAACTAAGGGATTTAACTTGAGTGATATTGCAAATAATTTTATAAAGTGGCGCCGTGAAAATTATTGGACTGCAAGGGGAGAAGTATTTGATATTGGATTTACTACGCAGAAGGCAATAAACAGACTGGAAGAAGGTACAATACATCAGATTGCAGGTGATGATGGCGAAGATTCAAACGGAAACGGCTCGCTGATGAGAATTTTACCGTTGCTATTTTACATAAAAGACAAGACAATNNAAGCCAATTGAAGAACGGTTTAACATAACAAAAAAGGTATCTTCCTTAACACACAGGCATATCAGGTCTGTTTTAGCTTGTTTCTACTATCTTGAGTTTGCAAGACTATTATTTCTGAACAGAGATAAGTTTTCGGTATATAACAAATTAAAAGAACATTTTTCCAGATTTCTAAAATCGATAAATATTGATGCACATGAAGTATCTTTTTTTAATAGACTTTTAAAAGATAACATCTATGAATTACCTGAAGATGAGATTGAAAGCAACGGATATGTTATTCATACCCTGGAAGCAAGCATGTGGTGTATATTAATTACAGATAATTTTAAAGATGCTGTTCTTAAAGCAGTAAATTTAGGTGAAGATACAGATACTACAGGAGCGGTAACCGGAGGACTTGCCGGTCTCTTATACAGTATTGAAAACATACCAAATGAATGGATTATACAGCTGGCAAGATATAAAGATATTGAAGATCTTGCTGAAAGACTCAGCATAAGCTTATCAAAATGAAATATCTATAATATTCCGGATTAACCAATAATGAATATTGATTATGCAGAAAATTAATCTTTCAATTTCTTCCCGTTCGAAAAAT
>PNBM01000284.1 GCA_003135995.1 Ignavibacteriota bacterium
TACAATAATTTCATCCCTTCGGGATTTGTATAACTGAATTGCCAGTCAGCCTCTATTTCAGTGGGTTATATTAAACACTTTTTTTAGTAAACTCTTTTAATTGTAAATTACTTTGTTATTCTTTTTGATTTCCCTTCAACGTGTACTGTGAATTTATCAGGGTCATTCGGCATTGCAAGCTCGAATCTTGTATTAATAACATTTTCGGAAATCATTTCATAAGTAAGACGCTGAGTTGGTAATCCCTGAATAATTTTACTTGCGAATATAATTGATTTACCATCTTCAGAAAAATTAATATCGTAAAATATTGTATGTCCCTCGTTATCCCAGTAAACAGCTTTGTCCGGAGTTTTTGAATTTTCCATGTAAACAATTAATATCCCGTCGTGATTGAACGCGGGTCTGTCTGATGTTGCGGGAAATTCGTTATGGTCTTTTCTGATAAGAATGTTTTTATCGAGGTCATATTTGAAGTTTACATATCCTTTTCCTTCGCCGGGTTGTCCTTTTGTTTCGCCTTCCCAATCGCCGATTAGAAAATTAAATTTATTCCAGGTATCGTCTGTAATTTTGTTCTGACTGAAAGAAAATTTTGAGGAAACATTGATTAATACAATGATGAAAAGGAAAAAACATATTTTTTTCATATAATAAGAATTATTCAGTTTTACTTTAACATTTTAAGCTTTAACATTTATAGCTTTAGCGTACCATTAATGGTTCGGATTGGATTCTTGCTTTTTCGTGACCGTGAAGTTCTTCCAGAAGCATTTCAATTTCCTCGTGCGTGAAATTCACAAACCACCTGTCGGCTCTTGCCTGAATGCTTGGCAACCCTTTTCCCCTGATTGTATTTGCAATGACAAGATTAGGCTTTTTTTCTATAATCGGGAATTTTGAAAACGCTCTTTCGAGTGAACGAAAATCGTGACCATCCGCGGTTTTCACTCCCCAGCCGAAAGCTTTAAATTTTTCTGCCAATGGTTCGAGTTTAATAAGGTCTTCGGTTTCTATATTTGCCTGAAATTTATTTCTATCTATTACAGCAATCAGGTTATCGAGTTTCTTAGAAGCGGCAACCAGAGCGCCTTCCCAGTTCGAGCCTTCATTTAATTCGCCGTCACCAAGTATAACAACAACTTTATTCTTATGATTTCTGAGTTTGCAATCCATAGCAACTCCGATTGAAACACTGAGCAAATGTCCTAAAGAACCCGAATGAAATTCAATTCCCGGAATATTGACATTTGGGTGCCAGTAAATAAAATCTGTAGTCTTTAAATGATTCTTCAATCTTTCCGGATTAAAAAAACCTCTCTCCGCAAGTGTACCGTATAATGCAGGAACGTCGTGACCTTTTGACAGGAAAAAATAATCCCTGTTCTGGTCATTTAAATTATCTTTGTTAATATTTAAGAAGTTGTTATATAAATAGACTATTAAATCAGTGCACGACAGTGACGCGCCAATAAAGCATCCGCCGTCAGTCGACATGCGGATAATATGTTCCCGTACTTTTAAAGCGGTCTTTTGCAATTCTTCAAGTTTTGTTTTAGTCATTTATATTTTTTGTTTGATTTTCTGAAATCGTTTTTAATTCATTTAAATGTTTCCTGTACCAGTTTACACCGGAATATTTTTCGTTAATCTTCATCATCTCCGGTTCAGCTTCGAGTAATTTTAAAATATCTTTTAAACCGAATAAATTGTTTTCGTAATAAAGTTCATCATATACTTTCTTTATAAACAAATAATCTTCATAATAATCAATTGTAAACCTGTGGGACATTGAAAAATCAAGACCTGTTTCCCAGACCACATTGCCGATGCGAAATCTATCCGGGTTATCCCAGATGAAAGGTGTTGTATGTTCACGTTCCATCGGGGTTTTTGCATCTTCAAAAGCCGTTTTTAAAATTTTCATAGGAATAACCTCAACATCGTTTCCATCCGGATAGGTTGCGGGGTGCAGGTTGCTTACATAGTCAAAATTATCAATATTTTTTATATAATAATTTATTACTTTATCTATAATGAGTGGGTCAATCAGGGGGCAATCGGATGGAATTTTCAAGACGGCATCGGCATCGTATTTCAATCCTGCTTTGTAATGTCTTTCGAGCAAATCTTCTTTACTTCCACGGAAACAATTAATGTTTTCAGATTTACAAATTTCGAACACTTCATCATCTTCTTTTTCGTTTGTCGTAGCAATAACAATTTCATCTGCAAGCTTTGATGCTTTTACACGTTCGTACATTCTAATCAGCAAAGGTTTCCCCGCAAGCGGCAGTAAGATTTTATTCGCTAATCTTGTCGAACCTTTTCTTGCCTGAATAACAATTACTATTTTGGGAATTTTATCCAACGTGTAATAATATTTATTAAATGCTATGCTTGCAAAAGGAGATTTTAAAATTATAAATACTGCCTGCAAACATCAGCTATGTTTTTATCTGATGTTCCATTATTCTGAATCGGTGCTAATCTTTTTAAATCTTCCAGATTAAATTTTGAATAGACTTCTTTTCCCAGAGCTAATCCGACATATGCGACGGAAGAATAAATTGTAACCAGCACACTGCAATTAGCAACCATTTCATTTGTATTACCCTGATAAAAAACAAGTGCGTCGGGAATTAAATTCTTTATTTCCTTCGCCGCTCTTTTTGAATTTTCATTAGGATGGATTTTAAATATCATTTGTCTTCCATTTGCAATGGACTTAGCGTATTTCAGAAATTTTTTCCTGTTTTCGAATTTATATGTTTCCCTTGCGTCAGATGTGCAGACCAGAACAAAATCTTTATGAGGAAATTTATTATTTAAATACTCGACACAATTATCAAAATTCGGAATACCCGTAACAGTTAATTTTTCTTCTTTGCATCCGCTTTTTATAAAGAATTTTTTATATCCTTCCGAAGCGACACAAAACTTCACATATGCATCGGATAAACCTGTAGTAGATGTGCTTCCAAACCATCTCGGAAGATGAAATAACCGAACCATATGGTAGGATAAATTCTGAGGGTCCGTCATTCCTTCCTGAACGAGAATGATATCTTTGTTTCTTATATTTTTAGGAACAATCAGGTCAGAGCCGGTAACTATAAGATCATAAAAATTATTTTTGCCTTCGTAGTCAAGTTTTAAATTATTGTTTTGTAAATACCGCTCTGTGGCGGCTCTGAATTTCCCCCCTAAGATAGAAAAATTTAAGAGTTGCGCTTTCAGCACGAGTTTAACATAGCCATCACAATAATACGGAGTAAAATAACAATCATATTCTCCCAGTTGATTGGATATTTTATGCAACATCGTCGTCTGGTTCATTGAGCCGCATATAAATAAAATCTTTTTCATATTCAGTATTTAGCCGCTTATTCTTAAATATTAGAAATTATATGAAAATCAAATAATAAATTTTTCAATTTTTATGTAGCTTAAATCGTAATTATAAATAATACTGAAAAATATTAATATTTAGTTTTAATTAATAAGATAAATTTCCCGTTTCAATTAACTTGTTCACATCAAGAATTTCTATTTTTCTTGCCTTGGTAGATATAATATTTTCGTTCTTAAATTCCGCAAGCAGCCGGATTACAGTTTCGGTGGCAGTACCCGCAATATTGGCAAGGTCTTCCCTCGACAAGGATACATTCAGCAATGAATTATTATCTTTGTCCATTCCGTACGTTTCCCTGAGTATTAACAAAGTTTCAGCAAGCCTTTCCCGTACAGGTTTTTGTGCAAGGTGTACCATTCGTTGCTCGACTTCTCCGAGATCGTGAGACAGCAATTTAATCAGCCTGAAAGAAAATTTTTCGTTCTTTTTTAATAAATCAAAAATTGCATTCTTTCTTATAAAACAAATTTTTGAATCTTCAAGTGTTTCCGCAGTTGCATTGTAACTTTCGCCTGCTATTAATGCCCTGTAACCTATTATATCCCCGTTTTTAACAAGGCGGATAATTTGTTCCTTACCCTCATTTCCTGTCTTATATATTTTAACTTTTCCTTCACGAATGCAGAACAATCCTTCCGGAGTGTTTCCTTCGAAATAGATTGTCTGTCCTTTTTTATAAAAATTGCAGGATTTGTTAAAATTCAGTATGTTCAGCTCTTCAGAATTTAAATCACCGTAAACAGATTTTTTCAGGGATTTGCAATCTTCACAATATATATTAGTTATTTTTTTTATCAAACAATTATATTATCCAATTAAAATAATCAACATAAATTATAATAAAAATTCAATAAAGTATTATCCTTAATACATCTGAAATAGTATCTTTTTCGTACAATTCCGTCCAAATGCTGCATTCTTTACATTTTTCCCTGACACAGAAAAAATTATGTAAATGTATTATTCCCTGACTTTCGGAAATTGTCTTTATTAAATAGAACATCTGCGATTCCATTACCCTTGTAATCTCATTTTTATTATAGCCCTTCGAATTAAAATAAACATTCAGAATTTTTTCTTTGAATTCGCTTTTTTCAAATATATTTGAATATAAATAAAGCAAGGGAATTATAACATTTACAATTATTTCCTTTACCCTGCTTTCACCTATGGAACCGGTTGACAGGCTTCTTAATTTGCCGAAATTATAATATTTAGTCCAGTAATCCGAGATTTTAAGTTCGGCAAAAATTCCCGTCAGGTCACTAATAATATTTTTACTTTTTTCGAAACAGAGAACTATGCGTTTGAATAAATCATTATAGACCAGTTCATAGCATAGTGCAGAATCATAGGCAAGTCTCAACGTCGGAAAGTTTTGCGGTCTTAACCTGAAAAAATTCCATTCGGATTTGTTCATTATCACCGGATTATATAATTCCCGAATCGATTTCCACTCGATTTTCAGAATTTCTATATATTCGTCTTTATATTTCAGATTTTCGAGAAATCCGGCAACGCCGAATAAATACGCTTCGATTTGATTTATATTAAATTTATTTTTTTTAATTAAATCCAAATCAATTAATTCCGCTAATTTTAAAAACTGGCTTTTATTCTTTGAAAAACCCAGTGCTTCCGAAATAAATTCGAATAATCCGATTTCCCAGTATTTCTTCTGATAATCCCCTCCCGTTCTGTTCACGAACTCTGTAAGCCTGTGCTTGATTCTTTCTGTCCTGTAGTCAAGACGTTTCAGGGCGAGTAATTCGAACCAGTTTTTTTTAAATTCCCTTGTGAGATTTGAATTTTCCGGATAACAGGGCAATTTAAATGATGATGACGGGTTGTTGATTATTTCTTTCCATATCTCATGAATTGATTTTGTTAAAAACTCCGAAAGTATTAAAGTCGGAATATGTCTCGATTTCATAGAAACCGGAACCGAACCGTTTTCATCACGCCAGAAGACGACCTGCAGTATTACTTTATTGTATTTATAATCTTTATTGTGATTGTGGATATCCCAGTCTTTCAAAGAGCGATGAATCTCGACATCACCGTTAAATATTTTATTGTCGATTTTAACGCGGGCATTTTTAAAATCCGCGCCGGAATCGGGATTTAGTTCGCCATATTCGAGGACCTCAACATTCATTCCTTCAGTGGTTTTCAACCCGGAGTAATATCCGGATTCCTTCCATATCCTCGAAATAAAATTTTCGTTAAGGTTTAGTTTTTTCATTATATATTTAGATTCTTTTCTTTAAATTAGTTTAATTTTTAAATTAATTTAATATAAAAAATATGTTACAAGTGAAAATTAAATTTTTGCTCCTGGTCTTATTTATGATATCGTTGGTATCATGTTCTCAGAAGAATAAAACCGAAGAGGAATATCTTACAACTGCCAAAGCTCAATATGATAGTGCAGTATCCAAAAAAGATAATGCTTTATTCACTGAATCTATTGGTACCTACAAGGATTTTATTAAAAACTATCCGAATTCGGATAAAGTGATTTTTGCCTATACACAAATAGCTAAGACTTACAGTGAGAATTTGAATAATTACAACGATGCTATAAAGACAANNACCCTACAACAAAAGACGCCAAGCAGTCTCTGTTTTTAATTGCTTTCATTTATGACGAGGCATTAAAAGATAAAGATAATGCAATAAAGGCTTATCAAAAATTTCTTGATAAATATCCTACTGATACCGACCCGAACGAAAAGCTCAGCGAATCCGCAAAAGTCATGCTGCAGACGTTACAATCGGGTTCGTCCATCGAAGATATGATAAAGAATAACGAGTCACAGGATAAAAACAAGAAAGAGGACACGAAGACAGGCGGAGATAAAAAAGAACCTGTGAAAAAAAATGGTAATTCAGACGCTCCGACTGATGTAAAAAAAGTCCCGAGTCAATAAAAATTTCTGATTTTTTTAAAACTACAAAAGCGTGATTCCGTAATTTCCGCTTTAATGAAATTGCAGTCTATACTTTTGTAGTTTTTTTATTTTAAATAATTTTGAACAGTAAAACAGATTATAGAAAATATTTAATACCATCGGTCTTATCAAGACTTTCCAACATGGAGCTGATAGCGAAGCTTGTTGTCGAAGGATTTATGACCGGTCTTCACAAATCACCTTATCACGGGTTCAGCGTTGAATTTGCCGAGCACAGGCAATATATGCCGGGAGATGATTTGAGACACCTCGACTGGAAAGTATTTGCGAGGACGGACAGGCATTATATAAAACAGTATGAAGAAGAAACGAACTTAAAATCCTATATCCTGCTCGATATAAGTAAATCGATGTCCTATAATTCAAGCGGAAAATCAGAAACCGGGAATGTTTTTTTAAGAAAAATAATGCAGAAGAAAAAAGCTGACGAAAGTCCTGCCGGTCACATCTCCAAGTTCGAGTATGCGTCGTATTTAACTGCTTCATTAACATATCTGATGATACTTCAGCATGATGCCGTTTCGCTTACTTTGTACGATACGGCTATAAGAAAATATTTGCCTCCGCATTCAACAAATACAAACCTGAAGCACATTTTAAAAGAACTATCATCCGTAAAACCGAACTACGAAACCGGCACTGCCGTTTGCCTGAATGAAATTGCCGATAAAATCAGGAGCAGGGGTTTGATTATTGTAATCAGTGATTTCTTCGACAAGCAAAATGAAGTAATAAATGCATTAAGACATTTCCGATACGACAAAAACGAAGTAATAATTTTTCAAATTCTTGACCCGATGGAAATGACATTTTTTGACGGGAACCCGATGACAATCGTTGACCTTGAAACGAGGGAAGAAATGTATTCACAGCCTTTTTCGGTTCAGAAATCATACAGGGAAGCAATGAAAGAGTTTATAAATTATTATAAAACCGAATGCAGGAAAAACAATATAGATTATGTTTTGCTTTCCACTGATACACCATTCGATATATCACTGCTAAAATATTTAAACAAGAGGGAAAAACTTACCTGATATTTTAAAAATGAAGTTTCGTTTTCTCTTCATCGTAAAAAGGTGTAATCAGCCTGTAATCTCCAAATCCTGAATAATCCACGAATATGAATCTTTTATTCATATCATAATAATCCCAAATTTCATAAGGCTTGGCATCAGAATCGAACGGATGCCTGTCTATGTTGCTCGGGTTGCCGTATATAATGTAAACCATACCCATATCGGTTTTCCAGCCCGGCACGTAATGAGAATATCTTTCATTTGCGATTTTAATCCTGCTGTAATATTCAGACATCAATTCGTTCCTCGGAGTATTCGGGGTGGGGTCTTTATCTCTCCAGAATTTTAAAAACCTTCTCTCCTTTTCCTCGAACGTTTTGCCTTTTCTTATATATGAGAGCTGGTCTGAAGTTGCGATGTATATTAACTGGTCTATTGCAGCATCGAGATCTTTTATGTTAACCGGTAAATCACTCCAGTAATACTTAATAAATCTGTGAACAACAATTTCGTTTTGATTCTTATCGACGATATCGAGTTTGTAATTTCCGATAATAAAATTACTTTCGGGGATTCGTTCTATGTTTTTATTTTCACCCGGCTGCAGGTAATAATTAAAATTTCCTTCGGCAAAATTTTTCCCCGCTTCGTTATAAATCCGGTATGCATATTCTTTATAAATCATCGAATCCGAATTATTTATAATATCAAAGAATAAGAAAAACTCTTTGAAATTTCCGATGTTTCCGTCGACAATAGGAGTAATATCTTTTTTCCCTTCGGCATCTAATTTATAATCCGAAAGGAGCATAATACTGCTGTATGAAAGTTTTTTCGAAGAATAATCATTCACGGTAACATCTATATCCTTAGAAGATTCGTTTGAAGTGTTTTTATCCCTTATATTAAAATTCAGTTTGTATTGACCGGGCGGAAGTATGAATTGTTTTAAGCTGAAGACATATTTATTACTTAAGTTTTTTTGTTCGGCTTCTGTATTTGAAAATGACTCCGTATATATATTATTGTAAAAAATATTATCCGATGAATTTTTAATAATAACAGTATAATCTATTGAAGCTTCATACCGACCGGCAGAAGGATTATATTTAAATTGCAATGATTCGGGAAATAGCTCGACATACAAATCAAGTCTCCCGTTTAAACTGTCTTTTTGATAGAAAACAAGAGGCTCGAGATAGTAACTTTCTCTGTTCATATCTGCATTATCGAGACTCTTATCTTTTAATTGCGAAACAGCAAAAGAAGGAAAAATCGTCGATAAAATAAAAACAATATATATTACAATTTTCGGCTTCATATTAATTAACGTCATTTAAATAAAATACCTTCAATTCGAAATAATTTATATTAATAGATTTTTAACCTTTACTTTATACATTTATTATTCGGAATATCCCTGATTAAGTTACAGTTTCTTTCGTTTTATCAAAACGCCTCTACTTATTTATACAATCTAAGTAAATAAAAGTTCATACTTCAAATATATACAAACTAACAATCATTTTATCCACTTTCAATTATATCCGTACTGTTGAAATTTATTGGTTTTTTCCCGATTCTAAATGTTCCTCCTGTAACCTCTCCTTTGAACGGTNNCCGGAGGAATATTATTTACTGTTTTTTTAGTAACTATTTCTTTAGAATCCTTATCGGTTATTTCTATATTATAATTTCCTCTTATTCTGTTGGCTAATTCAATATTTTCAAATATCTGATTAGTGCCCGGATTAAAAGTATATTCGAAGATTGCATTCCATAAATTTTTTCCGTCGTCATTTTTAATATTGATAATAAATATTTTATTCATAATAGAATCAGAATTATTGACAACCTCAAAGAATAAATAAAAACTTTTTAAATTTCCCAAAAACCTGTTGATAATCGGAGTAATCTCCTTTTTCCCGCCATTATCCGTGTAATTCGAAAGTAACATAATATCGCTGGCTAAATATTTATAGCTTAATATATCATTAACTTTAAACTCTGCGTCTTTATTATATTCGTTCGAACTGTTTTTGTCTTTCAGTGTAAAATGTAATTTATAATTACCGGGTGGAAGATAATATTGTTTTAATTCAAATAACGACCCTGACTTAACGTTTTTTTGTTGTTCCTCAGTATTGAGAATAGATTCGGAAAAGGAATTATCTGCTAATGTCTTATTTTCCGCATCTTTAATAGTAATTGAATATTCACAGGAAGCTTTGTATTCGGCTTTAAACATATCATATTTAAATTGCAAAGTATTCATCGGTATTTCTATATATAGGTCAAGTCTGCCATTTGCACTGTCTTTATTATAAAATACGAGCGGTTCCAAAAATACGACTTCCCGTGGACTTCTGTAATTCATCCGCGGTCTGTCATCAAATTGCGAAAAGCCTTTCGAAGGAATTAGAAATATATTCGAAATAATGATAATAAAAATGATTCCGGTTAATTTTTGTTTAAGCCTGTTTTTTATGATTATGTTTTTCATGTTTTAATAATTTCAGTTCAAAGTTATTGCTAAATCTAAATATATATGTAATTTAAAATTTAATAAATCCAGATAAAGATTTAATGTTTATATAAGAACACCGGTAAACTCCTACGGAGTTTAGATTTTACCTGCACTTTCTTCTACAAACAGGAAACTCCTCCGGAGTTTGATTTCTATAATAATTTTAAATTATTTAAGTCTTTCAAATTTTTTTCGCTCTTACCATTTTCCAATTTCCCATTTTCTGCTCTCCGGCCAATTCACCAAACAAATCAAATTCCTCATAATCATAAATTATCACGTCATAAAATTTTCCTATTTCCAAAGTTTTATTATTTGTTACATACACTTCCTGGTCAATCTCAGGAGCATCTTTGTATGTCCTGCCAATATAATAATCTTCTTCTTTCCTGTCAATCAAAACTTTATAAATTTTATCGATAGAATTTGCATTTTTCTCAACTGATATTACCCTTTGCGCTTCAAGAATTAATTTTTGTCTTAACATTTTTTCCTTCTTTGGAATCCTGTCGGGTAAAACAGATGCGGTTGTACCTTCTTCATTGGAATATGTGAAGACACCGAGCCTGTCAAATTTAAATTCTTTTGTAAAATCCATCAGTTCCTGAAAATCCTTTTCAGTCTCGTCCGGATAACCCACCATAAGCGTTGTCCTGACAGCTATTCCGGGAATTTCATTTCTTATCTTTTCCAGAAGGGCAATTAAATTTCTTTTCGTAATACCGCGTCTCATCGATTTCAAAACCTTATCGGAGATATGCTGAATCGGTATATCGATATAATTGCAAATTTTTTCATTATCCTTAATAGCATTTATCACATCCGGCGGAAATCTCGAAGGATAAGCATACATAAGGCGAATCCATTCTATATCGGTTATTTCAGATATACCTGTCAGAACATTTGAAAGTTCCCTCTTTTTGTCTAAATCCAAACCCCAGTAAGTTGTGTCCTGTCCGATTAAAATAATTTCCCGAACTCCTTTGGATGCAAGTTTTTGAGCTTCAATCAAAATATCCTTTAATTCTTTTGATTTATGTTTACCTCTCATAATCGGAATGGCGCAGAAAGAACAGGGATTATCGCATCCGTCGCTGATTTTGAGATATGCATAGTGAGATGGTGTAGTAAGCATTCTTTCGCCGACAAGGTTCTTTTTATAATCCACACCGAATGATTTCAGGATTTCCAAAAGCGTTTGTTTTTTATCTGTCGCACCGAAATATTTATTTACTTCGGGAATTTCTTTTTCGAGTTCGGATTTATATCTATCTGATAAACATCCTGCAACGAATATTTTTTGAATTTTTCCTTTTTTCTTTTGTTCAACTGATTTTAAAATTGTATCTATTGATTCCTGCTTGGCTATATCGATAAAACCGCAGGTATTGATTATCACCGTGTTGCATTCGTTTTCATCTTCGACGAGTTCAATATCATTCGATTTCAACTGAGCCATAATAAATTCCGAATCGACGAGATTTTTAGAACACCCGAGCGTAATTATTTTTACTTTATCTTTTTTAACTTTCATAATCTAAATTAAGCTATAAACATAATATTTAAAACATAAAAAACTTAACAAAAAACAAATAACAAAAA
>PNBM01000188.1 GCA_003135995.1 Ignavibacteriota bacterium
TCGTAATTCTCCCGTTACTCGTTTTAAATTTGAAAATTCATAAGATTTGTAAGATTGAAAATTAAGAGCATTTTAAAAAATTAAATACGGGAGAGAAATGAAACCTTTTGAGAAAATTTTAAAAATCGGGGATGAAGGGGATTTGGTATCAGACCTGCAGGCGAGACTAATTTCGTTAGGGGTTACCTCTTGTTTCCTTTCTGACGGCAGTGTAGGAACTTTGGACGAGCCTACGGGCTATTTTGGAGAAGTAACACAGCAATGTTTGGTACACTTCCAAGCTCAAGCCCTTGATGCGATTGTAGAGGAGAAAATAACAACCCCGGACGTACCATTTCCGAAAGATGCCACTGGGGAAATGGACTTTTACACACACTGGGTACTGAACAACTACGAACAACTTTCGGAGTGCTACAAAGTTGAAGTAGAGCCGGAAGAAGTAACAGAACCCGAAGAAAAGCCAGTGGTCCCCCCGGACGACAGACAAGCAATTATAAACGAAGTATTAAAACTTGCTACGGGAGAATTAGGGGTAGTAGAGAGCGGCGGGAATAATTACGGAAAGAGGGTACAGGAATATCAGGAAATAGGAAGCAACGGAGCAATATCCGGCGGGCAGCCCTGGTGCGACTATTTTCAGAAGTTCTTGCTTATAACCGGATGCGCAGACTTAAAATTACTATACAAAGCAACATACAGCGGATACACACCTTACGAGGTGGACGACTGGGGAAAAAAACACGGAATTACGCATAAAAATCCGAAAATAGATGACGTAAAGGTGGGTGATTGGGGATTTGTTTACAGTTCATCCAGAGGTTCAGCCTGTCATATTTTCATAGTAACGGGAAAAAAAGGGAACAACGTGACTACGATTGAAGGGAATACGAATCCCGGAGGCGGAAGCGATGGTTACGGAGTATTTAAGAGAACGAGAGCGTGTCCATGGGCAGTAGTGAGATGGGCGGATTTGTATTAATTTTATTAATTTAAATTTTTATATTATGTTACCCAAACTAAAATACATTGGCATTATTTTAATTTCCGTTCAGGTAATTACTATAATTCTAAAACTAACAACAATAATTAACTGGTCTTGGTATCTTGTGCTTTTACCGATAATAATTGGCATAATTATATTTATATTTCTGGTTTCCGTAATGATTGCCTGTTCCAAAGGAGCGCAGTAGTGGAAAACGAAGTATTAAAAAAATTAGGTAACCAGGATAAATATTTATTTTGGTGTCCGGGATGTAAACAGCCTCATTACGTAAAAGTAGAAGGAGAGCATCCTGTGTGGGAATGGAATGGAGATATGATTAAACCTACATTTAGCCCCTCCATTATGGTTAGAGCCGGGATTCCTTTGCAGACAGTATGCCATTCATTTGTAAAAGACGGTAATATTCAGTTTTTAGGTGATTGCCATCACGAATTAAAAAATCAGACTGTACCTCTTCCAATATTAGAAACCGTAGAGGATGATTTAAAATATTATTTATAATTTTAATTTAAGGGAGATAGGGTTATGGGAGAGAATAGAAGTGATAGTACTCAGGAAACTTTAGAACATATTCGCCAAGTAAATAAATATTTGAATAATTGTGCAGTTCAACTTATTGTAAGAGCAGTTGATCACGATAACTCAAAATTATTATCACCGGAAAAACAAGGATTTGATAGATTTAATTATCGTTTAAAAGATGTTACTTACGGAAGTGAGGAATATAAAGGTTTATTAAAGGAATTAAAACCAGTTTTAGACCACCATTATTCCAGAAATGACCATCATCCGGAACATTTTAAATTATGGAGATGCCCTTTGTGCAAAAGTATATTTAACGAAAAGGATGTATTAATAAACAATTCTGTGCAGGAAAAGCCAAAAGTATGTCCTGAGTGCAGTAAAAGTCTCGGTATAGGCGTTTGCGAATGTTGGCTGAGTCCTTATATCGGTTTGAAAGGTATGACATTAATCAACTTACTTGAAATGTTAATGGATTGGAAAGCAGCAACTGAAAGACATAATAACGGAGATATCTTTAAATCAATAGAAATAAATCAAAAAAGATTTAATTATTCAGACGAATTGAAACAAATTTTTATTAATACTATAAAAGAAATTTTCGAAATCTAAATTTTACGATTATGACAGACTTTTTAAAGAAATTAGTGCCTTATATCATTGTATCCATAATCATGGCGGGATTGGGAGTATTAGGGGGATACAATTACTGCAAATACAATACAGAGAAGCAAGCAACGCTCAGGAACAAAGAAATACAGGACACAATAAAAATGTACCAGGACACGATAAATATACTCAATAAGAAGTTAGCGGACTCCGCAATGGCGAATATTAAGACCAAAGCAAACATAGAGGCGATGCGAAGTCAGTTTACAAACGAGCTGGCAAGGATAAAAAGCCTGCCGGCGGACCAGAATCACGCGGAGAATAAGAAGATTCTCTATGATAGCACGGCAGTACATGGAGTTGAGAAATACTGCTACGACAGTTCTGAGGATAGGAACATGCACGTTAAGCTATCAGAGGGAGAGGAATGCAGTAAGGAGCTGGACTCGACGAAAAGGCTTTACAATCGCTCGGAGAGCATGTACGAGCTATCTGAGCAGAAGAATGAGATGATGCAGAACACCATTGATTTGAAAGAGAGGCAATTATCGGAATTAGAACAACCTGTACCCGTACCTTTTATGACCTGGAACGGAGTAAATCTGAAATTAAAATACGGATGTGCACTGGATAATTTTAATTATAAGAACGGGAAACTATCTCCCGGGATAAGGACGGGATTACAATTTTTAAACAGAGTAGATGCGGACATCGGAATGGAATCAAATGAAGGAAGCGGGAGAGTATATATCGAGGCAGGGTATAGGATTTTTAAATAGATTTTATTTCATTTGTTCTCCTCCAGAAGCAGGTCCGAATATTTGGCGAGAGATACGAGGACTTGCTTTTATTTAAAAGGATAATTTATTTTATTGATTTCGCCTTTAAATTCCTTCGTAATAAGTTTGGCATACCACTTCTGAGTTGTTTCGATTGAAGCATGCCCGAGCTGGGAGCTTACAAACTCAAGGGAGGAGCCACCTTCAAGGAGCCACACACCGAAAGTTTTCCGGAACGATTCAAAATTTAAATAGGGCGGATTTCCTGCAAGTTTATTAAACTTTTTCAACTGCTTTGTAATCCTATCAGGATTAATCATTTTACTTTCGAAAGAGATAAACATAAATTCGCGGTTTGAATATCTTTTGCATATTGGAGCAAGGGCAGGATGCATCTCTACTTTTCTGGACTCTTTATCTTTTGTTTTATGGTACGAATCAGAAAACACACTAATTAATTTTTTGTCTATGCTGACGTGATAAGTTTTAAGAAACTTCAGCTCATTAAATCTCAGGCCGCTCAGAACTGCAAAAGTGGCNNAAGGTCCTTATAGTACTGTTTCCACTGGGAAGTTTTATATTTATTCTCGAGTCCATTAGTATTATAAATATCAATTTCCTGAATCAATTTATTGAACTGCTCGTGTGTGAAGGATTTAATTTCAGGTTCCGGGAGAACTATTGCTCGTGTGGCTTTTACGGGATTAGAAGTAATATATTTCCATTTAACTGCCGAATTAAAAATTGTGCTGAGTTGCCTTCTA
>PNBM01000142.1 GCA_003135995.1 Ignavibacteriota bacterium
TCCCGCATTCGCGGGAATGACAAGTTTTATTTATTTTCTTTTTTATGTTTACCTATTGTTTGAATGCATTCTCTTCGCGGAATAATTACGGATACACCATTGTAATCAAGTTCGCGATGAATTATTTCCATATTTTCGTCATGATATTTTTTCATAGGATTAATAATATGAACATGTTCTTCTTCAACACCAATTCCCTTGCAAATATCTNNCCCGTCATAGCTGTTGTAGCATTATCAAGAATAAAAACTGTGATAGGGGATTTATCATTCACTGCATCAAGTAATCCTGTAATTCCGGAATGTGTAAAAGTAGAATCTCCGATAACGGCTACAGCCGGCACCAGACCTGCATCTGCGGCACCCTTTGCCATTGTAATGGAAGCGCCCATATCAACGCAGGAATTTATTGAATTGTACGGAGGCAATGCTCCGAGCGTATAACATCCGATATCTGCAAAAACTCTTCCTTTAGTAAAATCAGTTAAAACCTGGTTTAAATCCATGTACGAATCTATATGCGGACATCCTGCGCACAATGATGGCGGTCTGCTTGTAACTAAAGACGGAACTTCTTTTCCGATTGTATCAGCCATTCCTAAAGCTTTAGCAACTATGTTCGGATTTAATTCACCATCTCTTGGAATCGTTCCGTCAAGTCTGCCTTTTACTATAATATTTCTTGCAAGAAATCCTTTTATCATCTCTTCAATCATCGGAGCGCCTTCTTCAAAAACTAAAATTTCCTTACACTCATTACATATTTTTTCAATCTGTTTTCTTGGAAGAGGATACTGTGAAATTTTTAAAACGGGATGATTTATTTTTCTATCGGGATAATTTTCCATTAAATAATTATAAGCAATACCGCTCGTGATAATTCCCAGACTTTTATCTTCGCCGTCAAAATATTTATTGAATCCTGAATTTTCGGATTCGATATCGAAATTATTTTGGTTCTTTAATAAATCTTTATATTGTCTTCTTGCAATTGCGGGTAATAATACAAACTGAGTCAGGTTAACCGGTAATTTTATTTCATTTTGACTGTGTGATACTTTTCTGGCTACGCCGGCTCTTGAATGTGCGAGTCTTGTAGTTATTCTTAGTAAAACGGGTATTTTATATTTTTCAGAAATATCAAATCCATAGTGCACCATATCGTAAGCATCCTGTTGATTTGTCGGTTCAAGAACCGGCACCATTGCAAATTTTCCGTAAAATCTCGAGTCCTGTTCATTTTGCGAAGAATGCATAGACGGGTCATCGGCAGCTACTACGATTATACCGCCGTTAGCGCCGGTGATAGCAGAATTTACGAAAGAGTCCGCGGCTACATTCAATCCGACATGTTTCATACAAACCATCGCTCGTTTTCCTGCATACGACATTCCAAGTGCAGATTCCATCGCTGTCTTTTCGTTTGCTGACCACGACGACCTGATGCCTTTTTCCTTTGCTTCTTTTGATGATTGAACATACTCGGTGATTTCTGTAGAAGGTGTTCCGGGGTAAGCATATATTCCGGATATTCCTGCATCTATTGCTGCTTGTGCAATTGCTTCATCGCCAAGTAGTAATAATTTTTCCATTAATTATATATTTTAAAGATTTTAATACGTAGACTATTAAACTACTGAAAATGAACATCAAATTGGAGGGAAATATTATTGCCATCAATTTTTTGCAGATATTTAATACCTAAGAGATATGATTTAAATATAATTTTTATTAAAATAAACATCAAAATCCTTTCAAATTGTAACTTTTTTTAGTTTCTTTTCGTATAATAATTAAAAGAGGCGAACCAGCAAACCGAACGAACTAATTGAATCGAAAGTTCGAACATCACAAACAAAATTTAAAAAGATTGTAAAGAAATGAGCGAAAAAATAATAACGTACAATTTAAACGGCAAAAGTAATTCAATTTATTACGAAGATATAAGAAAATTCTCGGAAAAAATATTAAAGGATTCCGGTAGAGACTTATCTGTTATTATAAGCGATTATGTAAAATATATTGTAACTAAGAACAGGGAAGAATTAAGAACATACGAAGAATATCTTTATGATGTATTATCAGCGGGTGTCTATTTAAAAGTTTATTCGAATATTGCATCTTCGTCATCACGTTCAACCGATTTTATACTTTCCGGATTATTCGGACTTCGGAAGAAAAACCGTTTCCTTAAAAAATATATTGATGTTATAAGAGGATTATTGATTGCTTTGAATTATGGTAAAAAGAATTTTAATAATAATTACATCGATAAACCGGATATCAGGATTTTAAAAAGGGTATTATTATTTCTGAAAGCATCAGGCGAATACAGGGAAGAGGTAATCAGGATTCAGATGTTTTATGATTTTTTATCATCGCTGGAAAATTCTACAGCTGATAATTATTTAGTTAATATTGTGGGCTTTGCTATTAAATTTGAAAACAAATCTGAAAATGAACTTGGAGAATATACATCAAAAGTGAATGAATATCTTGAGACCGGGATTAAGAAACATTTATGGAAAGAAGATTTTTTATTCTGTGGAAGAAGGAGAGTTGAGTATCATTTAAGTATGCTGGGTGCTGAGTTGATGAATAAAGCGTTTGATGAGAGTTATTCTCAAACAAGGACGAAAGCAATATTATTGCCGGCTTGTATGAGAGAGAAAAAGGATGGCGAATGCAAAGCGATTAAAAATGATTTTGCAATGACGTGCACGGGTTGTTCTTTATCATGCAAAGTGAATAAAATTCAAAATGCAGCGAATATAAGAGATACAAAAGTATATCTGATTCCACATTCTTCTAATTTTAAGGAATGGTTGAAATTATGGGCTTACGGGAGAAATGTTGGAGTGGTTGGCGTTGCGTGTCCGTTGAATCTGATTATCGGCGGGCTTGAACTTAAATCACTGGATATTCCGGCAAAGTGCATATTGCTTGATTATTGCGGATGCAAGAATCACTGGGATAAAAAGGGGATTCCAACATCGGTGAACGAATCCGAATTGATTAAATCGATTGGATTATACGATGAAGGAAAAGAGTATGTGCATTTCAAGAGTGAATTTTCTGCAAATCAGAAATAGGATTTTGTTTTTATTAATCCAATATTCATAANNCTTTTTCTACAATAATTTCACCCCTTCGGGGTTTATATAATAACAATAAAATCTTTCTACAATAATGTCACCCCTTCGGGGTTTATATAATAACAATAAAATCTTTCTACAATAATGTCACCCCTTCGGGGTTGGATTATATTTTTATTCCATTTCCTACAATAATGTCATTCCTTCGGGATTCGAACTGAAATCCGAATATTCTCTAATTCGCCTTAATTATATTACTTTTTGATTTTACCTCCGAGATATTCGATGAAGCATATTTTTTGCAGGAAATTACCTGAAGCATCAAAAAGGCCAATATAATATAAATAAAAATTTTGAGCATAAATTGTTTTTCAATGGGAACAATTGTTTATAATGTGCAGTTCAAAAATAAAGGAAGGGAAATTAACAATTTGCATTAATACTTTTAGAAACTGAGATTGTCAAATAGTTAGAGGCTCTTTTATATTTAACATCAATTTTTTAATTCAAAAAGCGGAGGTCAAAATGAAAACGCAAACGAATTTGGATTTAAAAAGTTACATCGCACCTATAGAAACCAGGATGGTTTACGGTGCAGCCGAATTAAAGCAGGTCTACAAAAAATATCTTACCCGTGGATTGATATTTTCTTTAATTCTTTATTTAATGTTACTTGGCACTTATATAGGTGTTGACGCCTATGGTAAAAAATTGGAAGCAGAATATAGAATTAAACGGGATATTGAAATAAATAAAATCGAAACGGAAACAGAAACGAAGGATAAGGGTGATGAACTGGTTCAACCTGAAGTTCTGAAAGTACCTGAAACAGGTTTTAAATCTGACGATGCTTTGACCCCGGAACCTGTCGCAAAGGAAAAAGCTGATTTTGAAACAATCAAGAAAGTTGAAGATATGGAAAAAATCAAAGCTTTTGTTTCTTCCGAAGGTGACGAAAATTTTGATCCCACAAAGGAAACAAACAATCTTAAATTAAAAGATAAAGATATCGAAAAAAATATTATAAAAGACAAGGATGCGGTTAAACAAATTGTAGTTAAGAACAATGAAGTTTGGCAGGTTGACAAAGCTCCCGTTGCCGTAAATCTTGCTACCGTGCAGGGTTCTATGAAGTATCCGGATTTAGCTTTGCAAACAGGTACCGAAGNNAGCGTAGATAAATTCAACGGACCGGAAGTATTTCGTGATGAGGTTACTTCGAAGATTATGAACCTGCAGTTCACTCCTGCACTTCAACAAGGTCAGACTGTGAGATGCTGGGTAAGCGTACCTTTTAAGTTCAAGCTGAGCGGTAAGTTCAAGAATAATGAAGATGATAAAAAAGATGAGAACAAGTAATAATTAAACATTTTTCTTATATTTGAAATCTTAAGAACAGAGCAAAACCTCACCC
>PNBM01000279.1 GCA_003135995.1 Ignavibacteriota bacterium
AGCTAAAATATTTTATATAGCTAAACTGATATGAATTCACATATTCAGGCTGCAGGTTCGGATTTCCCTGTTGCAGGTTATATGGGTCAGAATAATCTATAAACGGATTAAGCATGGATATTCTCGGTCTGTTAATTCTCTTACTATAATTCAACTGCAGTTCATTGGTTTCCCCGAGCTTTTGTGAAACGAAGAAGCTTGGAAAAACATTAAAATAATCATTATTAAATGTCTGATTGGTCGTAATCAAATGAGGCTGTGTAATAGATTCTTCGAGCCTTAATCCTATCTGATACTTAAAATCTTTAATGTTATTTGCATATAACCCATACAAATCGTGAATTTGTTCTTTGTATTCAAAATTGTTATTCAAAAGTGAATCGTTCGTAAATACATTTTGTTCGTAATTAAAAGTTTCCGACCTGAAATTCGAACTTGTATTTCTCAATGTTGCTTTATATCCCAGTTCAATACGTGAATCCGACTTTCCATCTCCAAGCGGGTGATAATAGTCTACCTGAAAAGAACCCAGGCTGTATTTACCGTTTGTATATGTATTTTGTAGAAGGGGAGTATTGTTTATAGGTACACCGTTAGCATCAAAATCCTGCTGATTAATATTTAACGTCTCATTATCATTGTTATTCGAGAAGTAAACCACAGCGCTTAAATCTTCTTTTGGTTTACTGAACTTATGGTCGTAACTTAAAGTTAAATCTACGCCATTTCCTGTATGTTCTTCAATGTTATTTCTTACATACTGTGAAGTCAGATTTTGGGAAGCACCGAGGTACTGAAAGTACAGATCCTGATTTATGGTTCTGTCCCTGTTATTGTAAGCGGCTGATAAACTTAACGTATTTTGTTTATCTAATAGATAATCAAATCCTAAATTTCCCGAATGTCCGAGCATATTGAAATGCTGTGCAGTTTTTTGGTCAAAATAAAAGAGCGAATCACCGAAGCTATTTTGCCTGAAACTGACTCCACTTCCGCCCATATTAAACAGACGAAAATTATAACCACCATAAAGATTAAAACTTTTGCTTTTATAATTAAAAGTGAAAGTAGGATTATATTTATCAAGTGTTCCTGCACTCACGCTTATGTTGGCATTATAACCCGCTACATCCGATTTTTTCATAACTAAATTAATAATACCTGCCGTTCCGTCAGCATCGTATTTTGATGACGGATTATCTATTACTTCCACCCTGTCGATTGAGTTAGCTGAAATTTGCTGTAAAGCATTCGTGGGGTCGGTTCCGATAAGACCTGATGGTTTGCCGTCAACAAGAAATTTAATGTTTGAATTTCCGCGTATACTCACGTTTCCGTCAGCATCCACCGTAACTGAAGGAATATTACTTAAAACATCGGTTGCAGTACCTCCCTGCGATACAATACTTTTCTCAACATTAAATACTTTTTTATCTATTGATGTTTCCATGAAATCTTTTTCTGCGGTTACTTCAATAACTTCCGTTGTTGTCATATTCGCATTTAACGGAATTGTTCCTGCATCATGAGAAGTATTTTGAGCATTTATCTGGATTCCGTTAAATACNNACTTATATAGCTGATTTTCAATTTATAATTTCCATAGGGAACTTCGAGGTTAAACTGACCTTTCGAATCTGTTTCAGCACCTGTTACCATAGAAGAATCTCTCATTTTCAATACCTGAATGGTTGCAGATTCGAGAGGTGCGGATGTTTCTTTATCTATTACTTTACCTATGATTGTGCCTTTTGCAGAACTGTTTTGATTTGTTCCTGTTCGTCTCTTATTTTGATTTTGAGCGGAAAGATTTCCTGCGATTAAAAATATAAATACGAATACGATAATAAAAAGATTTGCTGTTTTATCTTTAAACATGACTTAATTTTAATTATTTAGAAATTTCTGTTTTAAAATGATTTAATCTTTTTTCGAATTTTTGTGACTGTTCTTCTTTTAAAAGAGGTTTTAGTGTAATATATAATGAGTCGAACGTATTATACATTTTATTCTGATGGTCTTTTAAAAGCGAATAGGCATTATCTGAAAACTTATCGAGAGAGGGCTCAATTTGTTTTAACTGTGCCTCGTCCGGATTAAGCATATGTTCAATTCTTTGTTTGAACTTGTCCTTTGAAGAAGGCTCGGACATTGATTTTAACTTGTGGTGAGAATAAATACCCATAGCTAATCCACCGATTATTATTCCAATAATAAGTGTTGCCACGAGCATTATTACATTTTTCTTTTTCATTTTTATGATTTAATTTAATTGTCGAAAAATATGGCTGTTACATTTTCAGTATTTAGTTCATCATTGTCAGCCGTAAAGTTTAAAGAAAAAGTTCCTTCAGTTACATAAAAAAGTATAACTAAAGCAATGATGACTGCAATTCCGGTAAAAGCAATTTTTTTGAAAAATTTTGAGAATAAAATATCAAAAGCGGAAGAATCATCAGCGTATGACTTTTCTTCACTTAATATTTTTCCCATAACACTTTCAGTGAAAAATGCTTTCGGTTCGATTTCTTCTTTCAAATCGACAGAGTTGTATGTTTCTGAAAAATTTTCAAATAATTCAGAACACTTTTTGCAGGTTTTGAGGTGATTCGTGATTTCTGCGTTAACTTCCGCC
Organism: Ignavibacteriota bacterium; assembly: GCA_003135995.1. Lineage (GTDB taxonomy): Bacteria > Bacteroidota > Ignavibacteria > Tepidaquicellales > Tepidaquicellaceae > FEN-1257. The sequence continues at coordinate 2,636 of PNBM01000279.1, forward strand.
GGAAGTTCTTTTTCTATGAAAAAAATGAATTTTTTTCTTATTTTTTGGCAGTCCATTGTTTTTCTTTTTTCTAATTAGACACAGGAATTTTGAAAAACCTTCGGTTTGGTGAGAAAATTTTTAAAGAATTGATTTATTAGATAGTTAAATAAATTTTTTGCTCAATTGCCAGGAGCTTTAGCTCGTGGGAAAATGAACCTCAAATCGGGCTTTAGCCCTTTTACGAAAGACATAATGGGTTAATGCCAATAATGAGAATTCGAACTTACGACAAATTCCGATAATCTGGAATTTAAAAAAACTCAAAAGTCGTTTAAATTGGGAAGTAAATTTATTTGTAGTAATTTATAAGTAATTTCTGTAGATTTTTTTTTGCCCTGACTATTAATGATTCAACGGCTTTAATGGAAATATCAAGAACCTGACTGATTTCTTCATAACTCAAATCTTCTTTTTTGCATAAAATAAAAGCGGTTTTTTGACTTTCAGGCAAAGAGTTTATTGCTTTATCCAGTATATTTTTTCTCTCTTTGTTGATTAAGGAAATGTCAGGGTTTAATTCAGAATTATCGCTGTTTGGAATTTTGAATGATTCATCTGAAATGTCATTGGTTTGTGTGTATTTTTTATTATTTCTTAAAAAATTCAAAGACTTATTAACCGAAATGCGGTAAAGCCAGGTGTTTATCTGTGAATCACCGCGAAAATTATTTATATTTCTGTAAACATCGATAAATACTTCCTGAGCTATGTCGTTTGCATCGTCAGCATTATCAACAAATTTGTAGCAAATATTAATAATAAATTTTTTATATATGTCTACGAAATTTTTAAAAGCGTCCTTATCGCCTTTTTGAATTTCTGATATTAAATCGGTCTCCTGCATCAATTATAATAAAAAATAATAAGACAAAATTAAGATTTGACAATGTTAAAGAAAATCCATAAAGAATCTTAATTATTAATAAATAGGAACTTCAATTGTTTAGATAACAAAATTAGAATAAAAGTTTAATTTAATTTTTAAAACACAATTGCATCGTAAAAAATTTATTATTGGAATTAAAACAGAATTGTTATTGCGAAATGTAAAATCAGAATTTTACACCTAATCCGAGAATAACCTGTCCGACGGTAGGTTCACCAAGGCGAAGACCATATTCCGCTCTTGCTGTTACACCGAATGGTAATAACGCATCGAAACCTAATCCCGTACCGTTAAGTACTCTTATCCTTCTGTAATCATCGTATTGATTCCAGATGGTACCAATATCATAAAATAATTTAAAATATAAACCATATCTGTAAGTATAATCTTTCAGATATTTTATTTTTTTTATGACAGGCAGATTGTTATTTTTTAAATAATCAGGCTGTATAATAGGAATGCGGATTTCATTATCCAAAGTGAATTCATTGTCTCCTTCGAATCCGAAACGGTACCATCCTCTAACATAATCAGCACCATAACCCATTATCATGTGGTTATAATATGGAATTGACGAACCCTCAGCAATACTTGAAAAAAGTCTTGTTGCTATGGTAACAGCGTAATCTTTCTTTAAATTGATTGGCGTAAAGCTGTGCACATCTACGTTGAACCTGCCGAAATTATCTGNNGTTTGTAATTTACATTTATGAAGTATCCTTTGGTTGTATATTCTCGCGAATTCCTCGAATCATAATTTAAACCTGCTCCAAGTATCATATATTTATCGGTGCCGTCGGGAGACTGAGTTCTTCCGGCTCCCAATTCCGATACACTCATTATTGAAAATCCGATATCTGTATAAATATTAAAATTCTTGGTAAAATATTTTCCCGTTGTGATATTGAAATTATAATTCCTGTAGGTGAAATTATTTAACCTGTAATAATAAAATGGCTGTCCGTTTATTCGTCCTAAAGCCAACAAACTTCTGTTCTGGTCATTTGAAAAACCGCCGCTTATATTAGTGAAAATGTGCATATCATCACCAATCCATGGAACGTTATAATTAGCTTTCACAAATGAATTAGAACCCACACCAAAATTTAATCCTACACGCTCATTCCTGCCCCTGAAATTCGACCATCTCAGATTCATCCCTACCCAGATTTTTCTTAGTTCACCGTCAACAAGACCTGCTGTTGGCATCGGATATATATACCATTTCTCGTGAACTTTAACATTTAAAACAACTTCATTGGATGGCCAGAGTATAGGCGTGATATCAACTTTATTAAATAATCCGAGATTATAAATTTTTTCCTTATCTTCCTTGTATAGCTCTGAACTGAAAAACATTCCCTTCCTGAGCTGCATTTCTCTTAATATTACTTCATCCTGGGTTGTTTTATTTCCTTCGATTACAACATCTAAAACCAAAGGTCTCAAAGAATCTAATTTGGAAAAATTAATTTGTGCATCTTCTGAGGAATCTGTTTGGTGTGAATGCTTATCCTGTGAATAGCCGGAATTATTTATTAATAATAAAATAAATAAAAATACAAAGGAATTTATTCCTTTGGGAAAGTAATAAATGATGGTACATTTATTTATCTTATTCAACATTATAATGTAAATTCTCCGTTAATTAAACTTATGAAACAAAAAGCTGTTATTAAAATTTCATTAATTTTAAAAAAAATAACCATCACAGAAGGGAAAGTTAAGTCATTGTTTAGGTATCTTATATTAAAGTCCGATAAACTGCAAATGAATTTTCTTAACTTCTCTAACTTATTTAACTTCTTTAACCTCTTATTATTGTAATTAAATAAATTTATTTTTCAATGAATAATAATGATACAGATTAGATTTAAGCATAGTATTTATCTTGAAAATTCAACGTATTTCGAGTAACTTTAAGTTTATATAAAATTTAATAATTAAATGAACTCAAAGCTGATTTATCGCGTAACAGGATTTATAGTGTTCTTTTTTGCAGCTATTGTTTACGTAATGACAGTTCAACCTACATTGTCTTTTTGGGATTGTGGTGAGTTTCTCGCTTGTGCTTTTACACTTTCCATTCCGCATCCGCCCGGAGCACCGTTACATATTCTCGTAGGTAAACTTTTTACACTTTTACCGTTTGCATCGGATATTGGCTTACGAATGAATTACCTGTCAGTTATAACGAGTTCGTTTAGTGTACTTTTTTTATATCTCGTTTCTGTTAAATTAATAAACAACTGGCGCGGAGAACCGAAATCAAATTATGAAAGCATATTAGTAACTGCCGCTTCTGCAATTGGAGCTTTATCTTACGCTTTCTGTGATAGTTTTTGGTTTAATGCTATGGAAGCAGAAGTTTATGGATTCGGTACTTTTTTAATTGCACTTTGTATATACGTTATGATGGTTTGGTGGGAAAAAGCCGATGAAGAAGGAAGTGACAGATATCTATTATTGATTGCTTATATAGTAGGTTTATCAATCGGAATTCATCTGCTTGTTGTACAGTGCATTTTTATACTCGGAATAATTTTCTATTTCAGAAGATATAATTATTCTCCGAAAACACTTTTACTTGCAATAGGAATTTCTATGGTTGCATTCTTTATAGTTTACCCTGTAACAGTTAAAAAATTTCCGGAATTAATTTCTTCAAATGTTGCACTCGGCGGTATAATTGTTTTGGTTTTTTTGATTGGCGGATTTGTTTATGCTAATAAAAAAGAGATTCCTGCACTTAAAATTTTATTTCTTTCGTTATTCTTAATAGTTCTTGGTTACTCAACATATATTTCCGTTTTACAGAGAGCATCGATTCCGAATCTCCCGATAAATCAGAATGCTCCTAATAATATGGAAAGACTTTTATCTTATTTAAACCGCGAACAATACGGTGACCAGCCATTATTGTTGCCGCGAAGGTATTCACATGACCCAATGCACAATAATACCTGGAAATATTATTCAAGCGATATGGAATTTATGTGGTCGTACCAGATAAATAAAATGTTCAACAGGTATCTTTTCTGGCAATATATAGGTCGTGAAGGTTATGACCAGAATATGGGGGTGGATTTTTCAAAATTCTATGCCATTCCTTTTTTACTGGGTTTATTCGGATTATATTATCATTTCCGGAAAAACTGGAAACTTGCATTCGTTTTCCTTTCGATGTTTATTCTGATGGGGGTTATTACGGCTCTCTATCAGAATCAGCAGGACCCTCAGCCGAGAGAAAGGGATTATTTCTATGAAGGGGCGTTCTTTGTTTTTTCTCTGTGGATAGGGCTGGGAGTTTTCGGANNTGGTTCCTGTTACTTCGGTCGTTTTATTGGCTTCATTTATTTTTGTTCCTATTAATATGCTTAGGGTGAATTATCCTTATCAAAGCAGGGCTAACAACTATTTACCGTATGATTATGCTTATAATCTTTTGCAAAGTGTAGATAAAAATGCAATACTTATTACAAACGGCGATAACGATACATTTCCGCTCTGGTGTCTTCAGTCGGTTTATGGTGTAAGGCAGGATGTCAGGGTAGTGAATTTATCTCTCGGTCAAATAGACTGGTACATGTTACAGTTGAAAAATGAAAGACCTTATGGTGCATTAACAGTTCCGATGACAATGAGCGATGAACAGATTAAAAAGTTATCAAATGTCGGCGGACAGATTTGGGATGAAAATAAACTTGTTACATTGGATGTGCCGGAATCCGCTTATCCCGATACAATGAAATCAAAACCCGATAAACTCGTTTTTAAAATTCCTGCAACATTCAAACAACAGGAAGGAAACCAAACGGTTACAGGTTTAAGAATTAATGACCTGCTCGTATTTGATATAATAAAAGCTAACAAATGGCAAAGACCGATTTATTTTTCTATTACAGTTTCACCTGAATACTATCTTGGTCTTGGTGAATATCTTTCGCTCGAAGGAATGGCGCAGAAACTCGTGCCGTACAAAGGCGATAAAACAATCGGTATTACTATTAACGAACAAAAGATGAAAAAAAATCTTTTTAATAATAGTAATATAAGCAAAACTCCTCAATCCGGATTTCTATTCAGAAGTGCCAACAAAGGAATTTTCTTTGAACAGACTCAAAGCAGGATGCTCGATATGTACAGAACCTTATACACCTGGCTTGCAGATTATTATCTGCTGGATTCTACAAAAAATAATCTTGTGATTGCGACTCTGAATAAAATGCAAGAAAATATTCCTGAAAAAGATATTCCGTTGGATTACAGGGAAAAATATAATATTGCAATGATATATTATAGATTGAATGACAGTAAAAAATTTGAAGAATATGCGCGCGAAGCATACGATGAAGCTTATTTAGATAGAAAAAATTATACAAGGAATCCGCAGTCAAAGTATAATCCTTATAGTATTCTCCTCGATATAAGCGAAGCAAGAGGAGATTATAAAACATCATTGAACCTTTTAAATGAATTACCGCAGAATGACCCTTCGGTAGTACTTAAAAAGGATAGAATTAATTCCATCTTAAAAGGGAACCCGACTGAACAAAAATAAATTTTAAACGTATAAATAACACAGTTAATATCGTTGTATGAAGAATAATAAAAAAATAGGAATTCTTATAGTTGCTTATAATGCCGCGAGTACTTTGAGTAAAGTGCTCGACAGAATTCCTAAGAATGTATATGACGAAATTGACGAGATTGCCGTTTTTGATGATGCAAGCAAAGATGATACATATATGTTGTCAGTCGGTTATAAGGCAATCAAGAAACTCGATAAACTGAGTATTTTTCTTAATGAAAAAAATCTCGGTTATGGCGGAAATCAAAAACACGGTTTTAAATATTTTACGGAAAAAGGTTTTGATGTAGTTGTACTCCTTCACGGTGACGGTCAGTACGCTCCTGAAATTTTGAATGATATGTACAACCCGCTTGTTGAGGGAAAAGCTGATGTTGTGCTTGGCTCGCGAATGATGGAAAAATACGGAGGAGCACTGAAGGGTGGGATGCCGTTTTATAAATTTCTCGGGAATAAAGTTCTTTCGACATTCCAGAATTTTACTTTGAAAATGAATCTTACGGAATTTCATTCCGGCTACAGGGCATATTCAATAGAGGGATTAAAAAAATTGAGTTTATCCAATTGCACAGATGATTTTCATTTCGATACCCAGATTATTATAAAGGCTCATCACAATAATTTAAGAATTACAGAAGTTCCTATTCCAACATATTACGGTGACGAGATTTGCTACGTCAATGGAATGAAATATGCAAAAGATGTTTACCATACTACTAAGGAATATAAGAAAACACTGAACGGAAAAGTTAAATCGGAAATATATTCTGAATTTTATGTGCCTTATCCTTTAAAGCTTTATCCGTTTTCAAGCCACAAAACCGTAATAGATATTCTAAATGCAAAAGAGAACCAGCGGATTCTCGATATAGGCTGCGGTGACGGGCTTTTTGCAGAGCATATAAATAAAAATAATTATTTGGCAGGTGTAGATTTTGTGCCGACTTCTGAAAATATTAAGAAAAATTTTAAGAGTTATTTTCAATTTGATTTGAACGAAGGTTTACCTGAAGAAATAAAGAACGGCTCAAAGTATGATTATATTTTAATGCTGGATATTCTCGAACATCTCGTTGATTATGATAAAATAATTGAACAGGCAAAAATACTTTTATCCGGAAACGGAAAAATAATTATTTCACTTCCGAACATCGCGAACATTTACGTCAGGCTTAATCTGCTTTTCGGAAGATTTCCATACAGCGACAAGGGAATTCTCGACAGGACCCATTTAAGATTTTTCACGCTTGGAGCTATAAAGAAACTTGTTCATAAACACAATCTGGATACAGTAAAAATTAAAGTTACTCCGATTCCTATTATCGAAGTTCTTCCGAATTTCCTGAAAAATAATTTCGGGAAATTTATGAATTTAATGCTTTATATTAAATCTGTAGTTTTAAAGCGTCTGTTCGGCTACCAGTTTATTGTTATTACCGAATTTAAAAAATAATTTATTGGAGGTAAAAATATCGCAAAGCAAACAACAAAATCCAAATCTGTAAGAGCAGCAGCTAAAATTCAGAATGAAGTCTTCACTGATTTACTGAAAAATNNAGTCTTGCAGTTCTTTTTATAATATGGATAATCTTTTTCCGCGAACTCATCGTCGGAAGTGCTTATTTATTTGATGACTTCGTTCATCAGTATTATCCCGGTAAAACAATGACTGCAACATTTTTGAAAGAGGGGATTTTCCCGTTCTGGAATCCTTATGTATTCGCAGGTATGCCATTTTTTGCGGATTTGCAGATTGCAATACTTTACCCGTTTAATTTATTGATGATATTTTTCCTGAACGGAGATAAATTATCTCCGCTCGCTTTGCAGTTATCAATTGTTTTCCATTATTTATTTTGTTCCGTTTTTGTTTATTATATTGGTAAACATTTTAAACTTTCAAATTTATCTTCGGTAGTTTTTGCGATTCTGTTTACTTATTCGAGTTATATGATTATTCATATGATTCATATGCCGCTCATTGAAGCTGCGGCGTGGTTTCCGCTTCTGTTCCTGCTGTGGCTGAAGTTTATAGACAAGGGTAAATATCTTTATGTATGGGCTGCTGCGTTTGTTATGGTGCTTTGTATTTTATGCGGTTATCCACAGGTGACATTTTTTAATTATATGTTCATCGCACTTTATGTTTTAATTATTTTTATTGCAAAATTTCGTGCTAAAGATTATAGAGCTGTTAAGTCTCTCATTATCGGCTTTGCTATATTTTTAATTATTCCGTTTGGAATCACGGCTTTACAATTGTTGCCTACAAATGAGTTCGTGGCACTTTCTAACAGGGCAACCTTTGATTATAATTTCGCAAAACAGGGTTCTCTTGCTCCGCTCGATTTTATTACCTTCTTTCTTCCTAAGGTATTTGGGGTTTGGACAGGGAACGAAGCATCAACGGATTTAAAATGGTGGTCAACGCATCAGGAAGGTCCATGGATGTTTTCGATTGCGAATGTGTATATATCCGCTCTTGTTGTTGTACTTCTTATTCCGTCATTGGTTTATTTATTTAAGAAAAAAGGTGATACTGCATTTATTAAATATCTTGTCGGCATAACTATATTTTCATTCTTATTTGCACTCGGCGGAAATTTCTTTTTTCATAAATTGATTTATGACTTTGTTCCGGTATTCAACAGGTTCAGAAACCCTGCACATATCTTGTTTCTATGTTCTTTTTCTATTTCCTTAATTATTGCATTCGGAATAGAAGGTGCAATTCACGATAAAAATAATTTTATTAAATATTTTTCGAAAAAATATTTCTTTATTTTTCTTGGAGTATTCCTTTTCGTTTTCGTACTTGTCCAAAGCGGATTCTTCCAGTCTGTTGAAATGTCCAAGAGCGAACAGATTTATTCGTGGGTCAAAAAGCAGTACAACATATTTTTTGTGTTTATTATAGTTTTCAGTTCGTTGTTCTATTTCTTTTTAAACGGGAAATTAAATTCTAAAACTTTCACGGCATTTTTATTGCTGGTATTATTCCTCGATATTTATGTAAACTGGTATGACCAGAATAACGGCTCACGAAATCCCGATAAAATATACAGTCAGAATCCACAACTCGAAGCAAAAATTAAAGAAGAAATGAAAACGGAAATGTTCCGAGTGAAGATGCGTGAAGGTTCGGCGATGATGTTTCAGAGGAACCAGGGCGAAATCGACAGAATTCAATACCTCGAAGGATATAATGCATTGATAATGCAAAAGTATATTCCTTATAACAAACCCGATTCAGGCAGTACGCAAACACATGACCTGATGAATGTGAAATACAAACTGAATCCGAAGACGATGCAGTTATATCTGAACCCCGGATATTTACCGAGAGCGAAAATGTTTTATGATATTAAAGTTTGCAATTCGGATGAAGAATTGAAAAAATATATGGAGAGTCACGAATATGATTACAGGAAAACTGTTGTACTTGAAAAGCAGCCGCAGAATATTAATTTACCCGTGATTAAAGACAGCGCGGGTATTCCGAAAGATAATGTAAAAATTACAGATTACAACGTGAATAATATTAATATCGATGTTGAGAATTCCGAAAACGGATTTTTATTTTTGAGTGAAGTGTATTACCCCGCCTGGAAAGCGTATGTTGACGGAAAAGAAACGGAAATATTCAGAACTGATTACTGCATGCGTTCGATTTATGTAGAAAAGGGTAAACACAAAATCGAATTAAAGTATCAGTCCGATACTTTCAGCGAAGGTTTAAAAATATCTCTGGTCTCGGCATTCATTCTTATTATATCAGTTGTATTTCTTTCGTTTAAGACTTTGAGGAAAAAAGAGAAAAATTTAACTTAATAGTGTAATAATCGCATTTGCTCAATTGCCACGAGCTTTAGCTCGTGGAGAGAATTTATGTGTGAAGGGCTTTAGCCCTTAATTATCATAATCTTATGGGCTAAAGCCCCATTCTTGATACTCATAAACCACGACTTAAAAGTCGTGGNNCTCCTGCACTAAGGATATTAAAAGAAAAAATTCCTGATGCACGGATTGATATGCTTGTTATGTTTAAATCCGTCGGGGAAATGTTTGCTAACAATCCATTCCTCGATAACATTTATTTCATAAATTTTCTCAAACAATCAAAATTCAAATCGCTTAGCGAAGTTCTTAAACTCAGAAAAAACAAATACGATTTTAGTATAAACATTTATCCCTCAAATCGCTCCGAATATAACATTGTGAATTTTGTTGCCGGCGGAAAAAAGAGAATTTCACATCATTATAATCATACAAAATTTTCAAGAGCCGAATTTTTAAATAATATATTGATAGATGAAGTTGCAAACCAGCATAATGTTTTGCAGAATACAGAAATCGCAAAAAAGATTGTAAATTTTTCCGATGAAGAAATCGAAGGAATGGAAATTTATCTGAGCGATAAGGATATTGCCGATGCGGAATTATGGATTAAAGATGTTAATCCCGAAAAACGAATGCTTATCGGTTTTCATCCCGGCTCAGCGTTATTAAAAAATCACATTCACAAAAGATGGGCAAAAGAAAAATTTGCAAAGCTTGGTGAATTGCTGATGAAAGAATATAAAGCAAAAATTTTATTATTCGGGAATGAATTCGAACTGAATGAAGAAATTAATTCATGGATGGATAATAGGGGATTCATTGCCTCTACAAAAAATTATATGGATTCGATGGCGAGGATGAGGAATTGCAAATTGTTTGTTTCGAACGATACTGCTTTCCTTCATTCCGCCGCCGCATTTAAAATCCCGACGGTTGCAATTTTCGGATACACGAACCATAGAGAACTTTTTCCGTGGAAAACAAAACACATCATAGTCAGAAAAAATCTCGATTGCAGTCCGTGCTTTTTCAATTCCCCGCGTCCTGCAACATGCATATGGCTCGGGAAAGATGAATTCAAATGTATGAATTTATTAACCGTCGAAGACGTCGCCATCGCCTGCCGTATGCTTCTTAAATGATATTATTTTGCAAATTACCCGGAAGCGGAAGTGCTATGTGAAAAATTTGATCATGATGAAACGTGAAAGGTGAAAGGTG
>PNBM01000366.1 GCA_003135995.1 Ignavibacteriota bacterium
TTGTTTATTTTGGACGGATGTGATTGTAACGATATAATAACATAATATTTTAGATATGGCAGGGTTGAATATATATTTACTAAAATATATGTTATTTATAAATTTACTTATTCGATTCTATTATTTGCAGGGCTTCGATTTCTGCCTGAATATGAATATTTTTAAATTCAAAAAATAATTTCAGGAGCTCATTATATTTTTCAGATTTATTGTCCAAATATTCGATTTGCGATAATAACTCATAGGCAGTATTTATTCCCAAATTCGCATAAGTAGCTTTGAGCTTATGAGCCTGCTTTGTTACCTCTTCGAAATTTTTATTTCGAACCGATTCCGTGAATGTTTCAACATATTCTTTGGACTGCGAAATAAATAATTCCATGAATTCGATGAGTGTTTGCCTGTCATCTCCAAAATATTTATTGAGCTTCTCTAAATCAATTGTTTGTAAACCTTTTTTAGGAATATCCATCGTGAGTTTATTTATTATTTTAATTATACGGTTTTTCCGTTTGTATTCGTAAGCTTTTTGACGCTAATATCAAGAATCTTTTCCAGCTGTTTGTAGTGCTCTTCGAAATTATTATATGAATTATCTATGTCCTCTAATAAATTTCTGATTTCGGGTATTTCCATTAACTCATCGTTAATATGTTTATTAATCTGTTCGGCGAGCAACGGATGGAAATTATATTTCATTTATAATAAAAATTTTATTTAATTTATTTTATGTTCTGCTGAATCTTTTATCGAGCTCTTCTGTAGAAATCCGAATTACAGTCGGTCTTCCGTGAGGGCATACATAAGGAAGCTGTGCAGCAAACAGGTTGTCAATCAATCCTGTCATCTCCTGCGATGATAACCTGTCACCTGATTTAACTGCATTTCTGCAAGCAAATGATTTAGCAAGGTTGTCCCTCTTATCGAGCTTTAATTTCGATTCATATTCTTTAAACTGGTCTATTAACTCCTGGAAGATTTTATTTTCGTTACCGATTTTCACGTCAGATGGTAATCCTGTCAGCTGAATCTTATCATTCTCCAGTACAATAAAATTAAAACCTAAGCTATTCAATTCCTCTTTTAAAGATTCGGCAATCTGAAAATCAATTTTTGTAAGTTCAACCGTTACCGGAATAAGCAACTGCTGTGAAAAAGATGCCTGTGAATTAAGCCACAATAATGCTTTCTCGTATAATATCCTTTCGTGAGCCGCGTGCTGATCGATTATCATTAATCCGGTTTCGGTCTGGCACATTATATATTTATTTTGATATTGCCAGACATTAAACGGCTCCTGTTCCTTTTTCGAATGCTGATAAATATTTTCGGGAGTTGTATCGACATCTTCTTTGCTTTCTGCATCATCCGGATTAAATGATTTTTCGGCTTCGAAAATAGAATGAATGTTTGCACCGGAATTTCTTGCAGGAATATGAGGAATCGAAAAGTTCGTATCACGTCTAAATTCCGGTTGATTTGATGGAACAGATTTTTCTTCGGATTTATTATAATGAAAAGTCTCTTCGCTTTTATCCGTGTCCGGTTTTTTATCAAAATTAATTTCGAAAACAAGATTTGAATTTTTCAGTGCTGTTTTGACTGCACTTCTGACGAACGCAAAAATTGCACCTTCATCTTCAAATTTTACTTCAAGTTTTGACGGGTGTACGTTCACATCAACTTTTTTCGGGTCGATGTCTATGAACAAAAAGAATGAAGGGTAATCTCCTTTTTCTATTAAATCATCATAGCCCGAATAAACCGCATAGTTTAAATTTTTATTTAAAAAGAACCTGTTGTTCAGATAAAAAAACTGGTCTTGTTTTGATTTTTTTGTAAAATTTGGTTTTGATATAAATCCGTTTATCTGTATTATGTTATTTCCCGATTGCACACTAATAAGTGACTGTGCAAACTGATTACTTAAAATTTCAATAAGCCTTAATTGCAATGAAGTTGATTTCAGGTCGAATAAAAGCTCACTGTTATTGATGAATTTAAAATATATATCAGGTCTGGATATCGCAATCCTTACGAACGTTTCATAAATATGTCTGAATTCAGTTTGATTGGATTTCAGAAAATTTCTTCTGCCGGGTACATTATAAAAAAGGTTTTTAACCGTTATGGAAGTTCCTTTATCACAACTGATTTTTGTATTTTCTAAAATTTCATCTCCTTCAATTCTGATGAATGTTCCGATTTCCTGTTCAACAGTTCTTGATTTCAACTCTACCTGCGAAACCGATGCAATCGATGCGAGAGCTTCACCTCTGAAACCGAGTGTCAGAATATTTTCCAGGTCATCTATGCTTGATATTTTACTTGTAGAATGTCTCTGAAAACAAATTAACGCATCATCTTCATTCATTCCAGTTCCGTTATCAATTATCTGAATAAATGTTTTACCGGAATCCTTTAAAATGAGTGTAATCTCATTTGCACCCGAGTCCAGAGAATTTTCAAGAAGTTCCTTAACTACAGAATNNTGCTCACAACCTCGCCGGCAGCAATTTTATTGGAAATAACGGGGGATAATATTTTAATTTTATTGGACAAATTGTCTATATTTCCTTTTTGATTATTCTGTGTGCTTTTCTTCTTTTCGTAGTTTTGTGTTTATAACTATCCGATAATATACTAATGTTGCCATCCACCTCAAGCACAGCAAGATTTACAGCGGAAATATCTTTAACTCCATGTTCGCGAACTGATGCTTCAAGTTCATCCATTGTGATTCTCTGTTTCTTCAGATTCTCTTCGATAACATTTCCTTCGTGTATAAGCATAACGGGATCACCTTCCACAAGTTCACTTACTTTTTTGGATTTATAAGTAACAAATTTAAATATCATATTAATTAAAAAAAGTGAGGATGCGGCAATCAATCCGCCTGTTAAACTTGAATCATTTGCAACCATCGCATTTTGAACAGCATTACTGATGAGAAGAATGAACACGAGGTCTGCAATCGATAACTGCGCAATTTCCTTTTTTCCGAATAAGCGAATTGCTATAACTAAAAAAAGGTAAACTATGATGCTGCTGAATATTATTGCAATTGATTTATCGAAATTAAATACACCTTCAAACATAATTTTTATTTTTATTTTTCGAAAATGGCTTCGACGAATTTATCACTTTCAAAAACCTGCAGGTCATCTATCTGTTCACCCACACCGATGAACCTTACAGGAATTTTCAACTCATTATTAATTTTAATTACAATACCGCCTTTTGCAGTTCCGTCAAGTTTTGTGAGTATTATGCCCGTAACCTTGTCGAGAGCATTATTAAACTCCGTTACCTGGTTAAGTCCGTTTTGTCCTGTCGTAGCATCTATAACGATTAAAATTTCATTTGGTATATCGCTTACTACTTTTTGCATAACCCGTTTTATTTTCTTCAGCGCCTCCATTAAGTGTGATTTGTTGTGCAATCTTCCAGCAGTATCTATTATTACAACATCGATGTTTCTTTTTATTGCGGACTGGACTGTGTCGAAAGCAACCGAAGCGGGGTCTTTCGCATTTGGGTTTTGAATAATTTCAACTCCCGCGCGATTAGCCCAGATTTCGAGTTGTTCATTAGCAGCCGCTCTGAATGTATCTGCGGAACCAATGAGTACGCTCTTGCCTGCATTTTTAAAATTATATGCAAGCTTGCCAATCGAAGTCGTCTTACCAACACCATTGACACCGACAACCATTATAACAAAAGGCTTTTTGGGGATTTCGAAATCGAATGATTTAAATTGGGAAGTGGTTTCCGAAAATATTTTTTTTATTTCTTCAGTTATTATTTTATTTAATTCCTGTTCATCTTCATATTTATCCGTCTTCGCACGTTCTTTTATATTTTCTATTATTTTTTCCGCGGTATCTAAACCCATATCGGATAGTAAGAATATTTCCTCAAGTTCGTTTAAAAATTCATCATCAATTTTTTTCCTTGCTGAAATCAGACGGTTTACTTTTCCCATCAAACCGTCTTTAGTCTTTATTAATCCGTCTTTTAATTTGTTGAATCCGATTTTATCAAAGAAAGACACAATTATAATCCTTTCATAAGTTAATCAAATAAGCTTAATATATTTTTAGCGATAATCATTCTTTGTACTTCCGAAGTACCTTCTCCGATTGTCATTAATTTAACGTCACGATATAATTTCTCAACGGGAAATTCTTTAATATATCCGTAGCCCCCGTGTATTTGGACGGCTTCATTCGTAGCTTTGGTTGCAATTTCACTCGCATATAATTTTGCCATTGAAGCTATCATATTTATATTTTCACCGTTATCTTTCATATAAGCTGCTTTGTGAATCAGTAATCTTGCCGCCTCAATTTCCGTTGACATTTCTGCAAGTTTAAATTGCGTTGCCTGAAATTCGGAAAGAAATTTTCCGAATTGTTTTCTCTCTTTAGAATATTTAACGGATGCTTCCAGAGCACCTTCTGCAATGCCGAGCGATAACGCGGCAATCCCTATTCTGCCTCCGTCGAGTATCTGTAAAACCTGTTTAAAGCCTTCACCTTCTTTTCCGATTAAATTTTCTTCAGGAACTTCTACGTTATCGAAAATTAATTCGGTAGTATCGGAAGAACGCATTCCGAGCTTATTTTCTTTTTTGCCCGTTAAAAATCCTTTCATACCTTTTTCAAGAATAAATGCAGAAATGCCGTGTTTAAGGTCAGCTTTGTTTGTTACCGCAGTTACTACCGCAATTTCACCGACAGTACCCTGTGTANNCCGTTCAATAAATAGTGACCATCTTTTTTTTCCGCATAAGAAGCCATGGAAGCCGCATCGCTTCCGGAAACATTTTCTGTCAACCCCCAGGCGCCGAGTTTTTTCCCTGATGTTAAATCCGGCAAATATTTTTTCTTCTGGGATTCATTTGCAAATCTGAAAATATGATTTGTGCATAACCCGTTATGTGAAGCAACCGTCAGACCTACAGACGGGTCAACTTTTGAGATTTCCTCTACTATTATTGCGTATTCAAGTGTAGAAAAACCGGCACCGCCGTACTCCTCAGGGAATATTATCCCGAGAAATCCAAGTTCCGCTAACTGGTTTATAATTTCGAATGGAAACTCCTGCGTCTCATCATATTTCATAACATAAGGAGCGATATTATTCTTTGCAAAATCGCGGGCTAATTTTTGAACCTCTGTTTCTCTTTCGGATAAACGAAAATCCATAACTTTAATTTAAATTAGAAAATTGTAATTCGAATTTTTCAGTTAGTATCAGCAATACTCTCACTTCCGGAAAAAAGTGATTGCAAATTTAATGTAGGAACTTTTGTTTTTGTTGCCAGCGAAACATAAGTCCTTGCAAGGTTATCTTTTGCTGCCCCGAGTATCGTGCTAACAACACCGAGCGATTCAGCAAGCTTTTCAGGTCTTGTTAATTTAAAAATTTTATTCCAGATAGCAGATTCAAGGGAATTGATTGCCGTCTGCACCTCGAAAATATCAAACCCGGAGGAATATCTTTCTTTTGCAATTTTTTCGGTATAATTTAAAATTGGTATAAGTTCTTTTTTCTTTGTGCACTGAACAAGCTTTTTGTAAAGTTCATTTAATTTCTGTTTGGTTTTCTCTCCGCCTGCTTTGGTATAACCCTTAAGTTTTAATTTAGACATCGATTTAAAAGCCTCTTCGATAATTAAATCATTATTTCCTTCAAGCAATTTCGTAATTTCCATAAAGTAATATGTATTTTATTTTTTATATAATCAAATAAAATAGTTAAAATTGTTGAACCATTCAAGTTTGTGTTTTGGAACTTAATACCTGAATTTTAAAATTGATAGATTATTCGAATTTAAATTACAAAATGTTTCTCTTAATTAATTCAAAGTGCATTTTTCTTTTAAAGAAATAATTTATACTTGTTAATGAGTTTTAAAATATTTAGGTTTTAAATAATTTTAGCTATTAATTACTCTATAATCGGGGGGATAAACAGCACATCATGTACCCGAATATATAGATTTCTCGTGTTAGGTAAGTTTTATAAAATTAAAATTTAAACTAACAACTTATGAAGAAAATAATTTTTATTCCGTTCATTTTTCTACTAGCATTTTATATTAATTGTTTTGCGCAATTAGATAATCCTGTTGTACGGTTAACGACAGGTAATAATGATTGGAATCCCACATTTTCACTGAGTAATTCTCAGTATTATATTTGCGAAGGATATAACTGGGCTTTTATGGCATTTGAAAGAGTAATCGGCACATCTTCACAAATAATGGTTACGAAAATAGATTTAAACGGTGCTCTCGACACAGGTTTATATATAACGAATAATATTTACATAAACAGGAATCCCGCTATCGCACACAATGTTCCCGATTACTACTCACCAAATATTAGAAGAGCCATCATAGTCTGGGAGACAAATAAAAACGGGAACTGGGATTTATATGCAAGCATATATTATTATTTGACCGGGTGGTCAGCTCCCATCAGGGTGGGGNNTGAAATATTTTGACTCAACATTTACTGCAATCGTTTATCAGAGTTCAAATGATATTAAATTCAAGAATTATAACTTTATCACAAATACTTTTTCTGCCGATTCAAATTTAACTTCAGCCGAACTGCTGAACTGCGGAAGACCCTATGTTCAGGATGTAAGTGTATATCCTCAGAAAAAATTATTAATAACCTACGAGAAAGAAATATCCACTACTCAAAAAGCCGTATATTATAAACTGGCTGATATAAACAATAATATTATCAGCTGGATTCGCTCTGATACCATTTCTTATACAGGGTTGAATCAAAATGGGAAATTTATTATTTATATCAGCAATTCAGCTAACTGCTATTATGAAACCAAAAGGTCAGGTAAATGGAATATTTATTATACCGGATTGAATTTCTCTACGGGAGCTTTAACGAATGTTCCTGTTATAACTGAAAATTATTTTGACGATAATTCGTATGCAGGGAATAATTTACCACTTGGGGATAATACTACGCACACTTATTATGGATATTTAAGAAAAAGTGTTAACGATATAAAAGCGGTAATTAAAGGCGGTTATACGGATTCAATTACTATACCCATCAGCAATAATACATCTTATGCAGCAAAATTATCAAAATGTTCTCTTCCTTCGGGAGTCGGTTGCATAAAGTGCTGGATGGTTTTTAATAAAGATTCTTTAAATCCGCAAATACCATCGAGGATATATGGAACTTATGCAATCGGCTGTGCGATGAATATTTCTGAAAATAATTTACCTGTAAAATTTAATTTATCACAAAATTATCCTAATCCNNGGGGATGATTGTTCTCAAAGTTTATAACATCCTTGGAAAAGAGATAGCAACTTTGGTTAACGGGAAATTACATCCGGGAGTATATGAAGTACCATTTTCCATTGACAAATTTACAGATTACCAGCTATCGAGTGGCGTTTATTATTATAAACTCGAAGCCGGAGAATTTAGTGATGTTAAAAAAATGATTTTGTTAAAATGATCGGGATAATAATAATTATTCTATAAATTAATAAATCTTAATTTTTATAATTTTAAAAAACTAAATAATGAAAAATAAATTATTTTACTTC
>PNBM01000294.1 GCA_003135995.1 Ignavibacteriota bacterium
GAAGAAAAAATTGTTTTAAAAGGTTTTTGTTGCGGCAGTGTGTTTAGGGTCGAAGATACTGACGGGGAGGTTCTGGATTACCAAAAGCTAATTCTGCCCAAATTTCCGCTTATAGAGAGGGCCAAGGCCTTAGGGGTATCAGTTAAGGCAATNNCTCTCCGCGCAGGCCTTATGTAGAATTGTCGGAAAAACCTTAGATAAACAGTTTGGTAATTCCTATCGCTACATTGAAAACTATGCTAAAGAATTAAAAATAACTCCATATAATGCCGTCTTACAGGTCATTAAGGACGTGGATGCCATCTTGAGTTATTTATTAGTTGATAAGGAGGCTAGCGTATGACAGAGATATTAAAATCATTAGAAGCTATTCTAAGTCAAGGTTATAACCCCTCCAATATTTTTAATGATTGGCTTGATTTAATGCTTTTTGCAATGCAGCGAGATGATGAGCCTTATTTAGACATCGTTAAAAAATATAAAAATGATAACGAGATAGGCAAGCGGGAAATAGACTACTTCGCCAAAGCCTTTGCTGATTTACAGATTGAAATGCAAAAGACCAATGATGATATCTTAGGGCAAATCTATATGCAGTGGAACCAAAGCACAAAATTTAGAGGGCAGTTTTTCACACCAAGTCATGTTGCCGGTATGATGGCTAAAATGCTTAATCCTAAAGGTAGAATACTGGATCCCTGTTGCGGTTCAGGCATACTGCTGATTGAAGCGATTAAGACTATGACTAATGAAGAACTGGATAAAGCGGTTATTGTTGGCCAAGACATTGATTTAACCTGTGTTAAAATGTGTGCTTTGAATCTTTTATTTTTTAATGTCAATGGCTTTGTGGTCTGGGGTGATTCATTGATGATGGAATGTAAAAAAGCCTATGAAACAAAACGAAGTTATCTTGGAGGAAGTATCCGGGAATTAAAAGAAGAGGTTTTTGAAAAATTTAAAGATTCTTATAATCCCTCTCTACAAAAAATTATTGAAGAAAAATCTATTTTACAAACACAAAAATCAGAACAGTTAACGTTCTTTTAGAAAGGAGAATAAATTGGAAACAAAAGAAGAAATAAATAAATCTTTTACCATACGTGATTTGCCTAAAGAAGAAAGACCCAGAGAAAGATTAATTTCTGTCGGAGCGGTTAATTTAGGGTCCGAAGAATTACTGTCTATAATTCTTTTAACCGGCTTTAAGGGTGAATCAGTCATTAATATTTCGAGAAATCTATTGATTAAATTTGGTTCACTTAAAAATATCCTCGAAGCTTCACTTTACGATATTAAAACTATTAAAGGGATTGGCTTGGCTAAAGCTTGCCAATTAATGGCTTGCTTTGAAATATTTAGAAGAATTAAAAGACTGGAAAAGCAAGAGAACTATTTTAATTCTAATCGAGATGCAGTGGTAAAACCTGAAATGGCCGCTGAATTTCTAAGAAGTAAAATTCTAAATTTTGATAGAGAACATTTCTTAGTCATGAGTTTTGATGTCAGAAATAAATTAATCTCTATTGATGAAGTTTCTTCAGGTACTTTGACCGCTAGTCTGGTACACCCAAGAGAAACTTTTGAATCGGCTATTAGAAATCACGCGGCACAGATAATTGTCGGGCATAACCACCCTTCGCATGATACTGAACCATCTGAAGATGATATTAAAATAACTAAGCGTCTATATGATGCCGGTAAAATAATGGGTATAGAATTAATAGACCATATTATAATCACGGAAACTGAATATAGCTCATTAAAAAATAAAGGGATAATCTAAGGAGGCAAAAATGAATAATAATAAAATAAAGAAAGATTTAATTCCAATCATAAATAATAAATTTAAATTTGAAGAAAAAATCATGTCTAAATTTGTTGAAGAAATATTGAGAACTCAATTAATAAACGATGATGATGATGAAACTGTTTATTGTTGTAGTAACTGTCGAATGCAGGTAGAGGTAGCTGATGGTGTTACTGGATATTGTGAACATTGTGAAAGTGTTGTGTTCGTTGAAAGAGTATAGTTCTTTTTAAAAAATTAAAGCTATCTTTTATAAGGTAGCTTTTTAAATTGTCAAGATGTTATAGGTGGATAAATACTTCTTACCCAAAGCCTACCCGCTAGCCTAACATATACTCTCACTTACTTGTCAAGGTCGCTAGCGCTTTGCCTTGACAAGCGTTCGAGATACAAGGCTACGCCATATCTCATACCGTAATTATTAATTTAATCTAATTTAAAATAAAGCAGTTAGAATAACAAACCGTAATTTTCTATTACTATTTCGTATGACATTTTAGGAAAAATTATTACGGTATGGAGTATTATATTAAAAATGAAGTAAAAAGGGTAAAAACACCGTAATTTCATATATTTAAAATTATTATTATTTTAGAATATGGATTATGAAATAAAAAATGAATTTGAATCACTATTATACCAATCCAATAAAAACAAGTCGTTTAAATTAATTTGGGATATTCTCTATTATACAAGGCTGTTAAAATATGTTCACCAAAAGCAGTATAAAGAGATACGGGATAGACTGAGGCTAGCGGCGACCAAGAAAACCTTATCGCAATTATGCTCTCTTAATTACCTAAAGGAAGTTGACAGGCTGGTATTTTGTACAACAGATAAAGCGATTGAATTACTCAATAAGGTAAAGTACCGGGTACCTTTAGGCTATGGCTTAGATTTATTGCCGGAAGAACCGGTAGGAAAAGCCGGAATTAACGAGATGAATAATACAGATGTTTTTATAGAAGCTTTAAAATTGCAAGATTATTATGCCTTGCTATATCCTCATTTTGAATATTTAGTACCTGATGCTTTATTGGTACAAAAAAATGATCATGCTTATAAATTGACTTTTTTAGAAGTAGAAAAACCAAAATCAAATTGGCAAACATATCTTGAAGATAAAAAGCAAAAGTACTTGAGATTGTCTCAAGATATTAACTTTTATAATTACTGGCTAAATACAAGTCTCAAATTAGGCTTAACTATGCCGGAGTTAAAGAATCTTAAGTTTTCAATTTGCATTGTGGGAAACATTATCAAAGACTTTGGCGAAGGCTTTATTTTTAAACCATCATTATTGCCTAAATGAATTTTGATAATATTTTAGTAATTCTTTTCGTTATTGGAATTGTTATTGTGGCCATCGGCTTATTTCCATACCTTGCTAAATTACTCAAAGGTATGTATGCATTAATCGATTCAGTCAGTGATTTTTTTCATTATTCTTTTAATAAACATATAAATTCTAAAATGACTAAGAACATTAACCCAAAAGAAATAAAGATAGATCCCAAAGAAATTGAAATTGACAGAAATGAATTGGTAGTTAATATTCCCCAAGATGCTCTGGAAAATCAATTAAAGGTTATAGAAGTCAACCAAATGTATGTTGATATGATGAAGGACCTTAACCGCAAGCGCCCGGTTACTATTTGGGGACAAGAGAGATTAATTGATAAACTGCGCAACCAGAATATTCGACTGGAGTTGACGATTGACCAGTTTGGCTTACATAACACGATGATTAAGGAAGCAGCAAAACTGGAAGCTACTATGAGGCACGCTCCAAAGCTTGTCGAGCATGAACTGGAAATGATACTACTAGATGAGAAAATAGAAAAAGAAATGAAGATACATTCTTTTTTAGATGCGATTCATGAAATTGATAGCCACAGTAAAGTACGGGACATTGACATTAAAATTAAAGAATCTGAACACGACCGATACCTGATTGAAACCAAACTAAGTGAACTGGAACGCAAAGCCAATATTAATATGGTCCTGGCCAAAACTGACCAGGAAAAAGCCCGGGCTTCTTTAATGATGGCATCCCTGGATTTATTTATGACCAATAAATTGTCAGAAAAACTTCAAGCCTATCTTATTGTTTCGGTTTTTAATCCTAGTGACCAGTCCTTTGTCGATTTGAGTGCTGACGAAGAGTTGCAAAAAATTCTTAGAGATGATAAACGGTATGATGCTGACAAGAAAAAATGGGAGGCAAAATCTACCAAGGAAGATTATAAACATAAGAAAGAAAAATTAATCCGTCAACGTCGGCAACAAAAAGATAATGATAAAGAAGTAAATGAGTAAATATAATTTAAGTTTAGGTTATCTGGACAATCTTAATCACGAGATACCGGAAATAACCAGTCTTAATGACCGATTTGAACACACCTATATTATCGGCAAAACCGGTATGGGTAAGTCCTCTTTACTTGAACATATGGTTTCGTATGATATTAACAAGGACTTGGCTGTTATTTTTATTGATCCCAAAGGTGATAGCTGTAAACGAATATATCAGGGTATTAAAGATAAATCTAAAGTAAAATATATTTCCATTGCCAGTCCGGTAGTTATTAATCCATTAAATAAAGAAGGCTATAAAATTGATAATTTAGTACAAGAGTTTATTCAGATATTAGATGTTTTGGTTACTCTTACTTCTTCCAATCCTGAAAGCACGGTTTTAATGCGGGAAATTATTAGCCGGGCTATGAAGTCAATTAGAAAAGAGCAGGATAAAAATATTGAATACCTGACCAAGTTATTAATTTATCCCGATGAACGACAAAAGTTAAAAGGTACCTTGCAAAAAGGTTCAGATCTTTATAAATACTGGGAGGAATTTGATAGCAAAGGCAACCGTAATTATCAGCGAGTTGAGTGTGCCCAGCGAGTAGCTTCACGTTTATTTGAAATCTCCACGGGGGAAATGAAAGATTTTGTCATTGGTAAAAATGAACTGGATATCTCAGAATTGGTTAATAAAAAGCAAGTTCTCTTAGTTGATACTTCGCGTATGAATCGCAATAGCCGAATTTATTTGTCTAATTTAATTGTCTATTCAGTCTTATCATATTGCGAATTTGCGAGACCACATAAAAATCCCCTGATGGTTTATGTCGACGAATTTCAAATCGTTGTCAGTCGTCTATTTAGTGATTTATTAGCCCGCAGTAGAAATTCTAAAGTCGGTTTTATTTTAGCTCACCAAAATTTTCAGCAAATTCCCAGAGATATTTTAGGAGCTATCTTTGGCAATGTTGGTACATCAGTTTGTTTTCGTTGCGGAGATGAAGAAGCCAGTCGTTTTGCTCCAATTTTTGGAGTAAAAACCAGTGATCTTTTTAATTTACCCAAATACTTTGCCTGGGTTCGAATCGGGATAAATAACACCCTGATTGAAACCTATCCGCCAAAAATTAAAGATGTTCCGGATTTTGAAATTCCAACATTAAAATCAGACTTTAATTTTTTAGGCAATCAGTGGATTGCAATATAAAAACCGGTTTAATTTGTTTGATTTATAAATTGACCGATTTTTTGATTGTTGCCATAACAAAAGTTACCCTTGATTGATGCCACCTTTTCAGGTTCTAAGTTATTTTCTCTATCTTTAATTATATCTCCGTTTTCTTCTACATAACCAAAATTCTCATCATACGGTGTTTTGACCATCCCTCGGTAATCGATATCAAATACAGTTTCTTTTGTCGACCAGGCTGTACCCAAATAATCAATACTTTCAAGAGCCTTAACTTCGCCGGCAAATGGACATGTTTTGTACCATTCCGGGAAGTCAGCTTTTTCTAATTTTCGTTTAATAGATATTTCTGAGAGCCTAGATAAAAGTTCTTTATGATTTTCCTCTGAATAGGGTAAAGTTGAAGTACCGTTTGACGATTCGCTAATCGAATCAGAGGCTGACTCAATTAACACATCGAATTGTCCTATTCGATTATTTTGAGGGTCATTGCAAATCCCGTTATCAAGATAATCTACAATTGCACCGATGTTTGTTTCGCGCGGGTCAATTCCTTTTTGCAAACGTCCCTTTTTTATACAGCCATTTACATCAACAAAACCAAAATATTTATCTTTTAATGTTTCAACTGACCAGTCTTCTTTTATTATAAAAAGCGTTTTATGCAAAGGAAAAATTTCACCCATGAACTCAATATGTTCATCAGATACTACCCGGCCGACAAACGGACAGAGTGGAATAGTTTCCGGATTTTTTATAACAAAAACAATTAAATGAAAATCTAGAAATTTTGGATTTTCTATTGAGACTAAATTTGGTTTTAGTTTATGTATTAACCAGACGACAGGGTCGCCAAAGACAATGACTATTGAACTGATTCCAGTAATAATTCCTACCAGTGGAACACCCAATTTTGATAACCAACCGCATATCAATCCCAAAGGTAACCAAAAAGCAAAATAGACAATGGGAAGCAGAAACATGATTGGTTGAAATTGCTTACTGCTAAAATATAGAAGTAATAACCAACCTGGAATTGAGCAGACTGACCGAAAAACATTATATTGTAAAGTAGCTTTCCAATCAATTTGTTTCCAATCTCTTTTTGTAGATAATTCTGACATTAAATCTCCTTTTGATGAATTTTAAAAAACTAATTTATGATTGATAATAGTTACGAACCAATATTTGCCAAACCCCGAAAGAAATGATACCCAAATATAAAAGATAAATTTAATATATTCAATATTATTATTTGTTGTTATTACAGTATATTTTAATCGATATACTACACCTAAACACGGTATTCCTACATTGGTCTATTTTGAAAATTTTACAAAACTTACTATTTGAATTGATATACGTTATACCCCTTTAGATTTTATCTGTTTATTAACTTTAATAATTTTAAAGGAAAGAACTTAGCATTTGCTAAGATTAAACAAAAAATAATACTATGCTCTTTTGTTTTAATTCTCTAGGTGACGATTGGATTAGTTTTTGATATAATGTTTTGCGTAAGCCGTGGCATTTGGGCACATGTCCAACTGTTA
>PNBM01000326.1 GCA_003135995.1 Ignavibacteriota bacterium
CTAATTTCAATATGTTTTAAAACTTCCTCTATAGATATCCCGTTTTCAAAATTACAAACTTTTTTGTCACTACTACAATGCGAATCGCAATATTCTTTTGTAACCTCGAGATTAACAGATTTATTATTTAAAACTCCCCAATGCTTCGCACAACTTACTCGCCTGTAGCAATGAATTCCGATGCATTTAATATCCAGTGCATCAGCAAGATGAATCGGACCTGTTGAAGAACAAAGCATCAAATCTATCGAGGAAATTATTTTTATTAATTCCCGTAAATCTTTTAATTTATCGGAAATATCAATTATACGTTTATCATTCAGTGATAAAATATTATTCTTAAATTCTTCCGTCATTTCGTAAGCAGTCAGCATCAGGTTAAAATCTTCTTTTGTAAATTTATTGTGAATTCCTTTAATTAATTCAAAATATTTTTCTTCGCTCCAGTTAGGTGCTGAATTCTTAGAACCCGAATGCAGAATTATATTGAATTTATTTCTGTCTATATTATTTACCGAATAAAATTTATTTATCCATTTTTTTTCCTCTTCTGAAATAAATATTTCAGGCTGAATGTTATCCGTAATGACTCCAAGTTTTCTTACCAAATCCATACAATAATCAGCTTCGTGCCTGAGAGGAATATAATTATTTCTCGAAACACTTTTCATAAACGTAATCACTTCATATAATTTCCTGCCCACGCCTATCCGGTTTCCGATTCCGGCAAGAAACATCTGATATGCCGCGCGCTCAGTCGGTAGTACCATCAGCCCGTCGGTAAATTTGTAATTTCTTAATTCTCTTACAACTTTCCGGAAATTTTCTTTCTTTAAATCGTCAATTACTATTTTATTTATGTTCGGATTATTTAATAATATTTCGGACGTATTTGGCTGAGTCAATGTGGCAATAAATGCATCAGGGAAAGCCTTCCTCAACTCTCTCAACATCGGAGTTATCATAACTACATCTCCGACTCTATCCGTTCTCACTATTAAAATTCTTCTGCTCAAATTATATTACAATTTATTGTTCTTTGATTTAACAATTTAAAATCTCTGTGTCTCTCAGTGCTTTCTCTGTGTTTCTCTGTGAAATGCTCTTTGTTCTTAAATCTCTATTTTATTTTTCGATATCAACTCCTCAATCTTCTCCATTATCACATCCTTCGAAAGCTCCGTCATGCAAATATTCCCAATCGGGCATTCCAACAAATTACAATTCAAACAATCTATTTTCTCATTCACCACGGTTATATTATTCTCTCCAAAGGGTCCCTGCAGCAGTGGATTTGTCGGACCATAAATTCCGAGTACAGGTACATCCGATGCTACTGCAAGATGAATCAGCCCCGAATCATTTCCAATCACGAACTTACACTTTTTCATAATAGCAGAAAGATATTTTATATCACATTCAGGTGTCACGAATATTCTTTCTGCATTATCTTTCTTTATTATTTCACACTGCTCTTTCTCGGGCTGAATTCCCCACATCAAAAGAATTTCCGCATCATATTTCTCCAATATCTTTTTTATGAGAATTTTATAATCATCCGTTTTATATTTTTTTGTTTCCCACCCGCCTGAAATCACAATTCCAATCGGACTTTTATTTAATCCTGTATTTTTAATAAATATGTCCGCAAATTCTTCGTGATAATTATTGGTCGCAATAAAAAGTTTTTTTGAATTTACAGGACAATTAATTTTCCGTATTGCATCGAGATTAAATTCAACATTATGAACTTCTCCGCCTCTTCCATCCACTTTTATATTATATGCATATCTTCTATGCCTGAATTTAAATCCCACCCTGTATTTTGCAAAACTATAAAACGTAGCAAATGCAGTTCTCGGATTCCCGAATAAATCTATGATAAGATCATATTTTTGTTTCTTAATATTTTTCAGAAAACAATATGAGGTATCGTCGCCCAGTTTGAAAGACAATGCCCTGTTTATGTAAGGATTATCTTTTACTGCGTCTATGCAATTCTGGTAAGTCAGAAAATTGATAATTGCATCCGGGAAAAATTCACGCAAGTTAGGGAGCACAGGTGTGGAAAGCAGAACATCCCCAATACCTCCGAATTTAAT
The DNA here is from genome assembly GCA_003135995.1 of Ignavibacteriota bacterium. Taxonomy (GTDB): domain Bacteria; phylum Bacteroidota; class Ignavibacteria; order Tepidaquicellales; family Tepidaquicellaceae; genus FEN-1257. The sequence goes on from PNBM01000326.1 coordinate 2,103, forward strand.
AATTAATATTTTCTTTATTTTTTCTTTATGAAATACCAAAATTAAATATTTTCAAGTATAATAAAATTATTTTCTTTTTTAATTATATTTTCAGATTTATATTTTTTGCTCTGCTCTTTCCTATGTTTCTCTGTGAAATTGCTACTATGCTTTTCTTTGTGTATCTTGCTCTTAATCTCTTTTTTGCGAACTTTGCGTTTAANNTCTCTGTGTCTCCGTGGTAAAAAAGTTCTTTATCTTCGAATACACATTCATCATACAAAAAGCATTCCCCGCACAGAGGCTTCACCGCCTTACATACATTTCTACCGAATTTAATCATCCCTTTATGCAAAAATACTTTCTCCTCATCCGGAATTATTCTCTTCGCCATTTCAAAAGTCTCCTCCGCCGATTTCGTCTTTACAATCCCGAGCCTGTTCATAACCCTGTGAACGTGTGTATCCACAGGGAAAACACTCCTGTTCAATGCAAATGCCAGCACACAAGTAACAGTCTTAACTCCGATGCCTTTGTATTTCAGCAATGCTTCATAAATATTCTCATTATTTTGANNGATTATTTAATTTCCTCAGATGATTCAAATTCAGGCGTCCGAAATCATCTCTCATTTGTTTCAGCATCAGTTTTATATCCCGGCTTTTTGTCTCGGTCAGACCGCAGGGCTTGATGGCCCGTTTTATTTTAGAAATAGGAGCATCGATTAATTCTTCCCAATTCTTAAAATCATTTTTAAGATTTTTATAAGCAATGTAAGCTGTTTTATCTGTCGTGTTTTGAGATAACTTTGTGGCAATTAAAACATCGAGAACGTTTCTGTGATTATGCTCATTCTGAATATATTCGGGAGAATAATTCTTCAGCTTGTTAATGATTATATTTAAATTATTTTTCAACACTTTCATATTCAATTAAATATCTGTAACAGTAAAGTTTGCAAACAAATACCATCATTTTCTATTTTCCGCTCTTTATT
>PNBM01000224.1 GCA_003135995.1 Ignavibacteriota bacterium
AGATTATAAACTGAAATTCTTTTATAAAGAATCGACGGTAAAAAATAATCCAATTCAATCTTATCGAATTTAATCAACGTATCTTTTTTTGTTACCACACTTACATTAATAAGACTTAAATCCCTGAAGATACTTCCTCCGATGGATTCCGCAGATATTGTGGTCTCCTTCGTCACAAAGCTTTCATTTAATTTATCAACCGCATAATGTAATGCCCAATTTTTAAAAAATGATGTCTGAATAAAAATAATGAAAGTGGCTAAAATAACGACAAGAATAATGGAAAGAATAAAAACAAATTTTGTTAATTTTCTGAAAAAACTTTTTTTCTTTTTTATTTTCGGTAATTCATAAACATCTTCTTTTTTAGAATCTTCATTTTTGCCTTTCCTGGTAATATTTTCAATATCTTCAGCCATTAATAAATTATAATGAACATATTTTCTTTAAAATTTCCGTAGTAGAATAATTTTTAACATACTTCAGACTTTTCACTACGCCTCCGTTATTTTTTACGATATCCGCGCCGACAATTTCAGATTCTTTCCAATCACCACCTTTAACAAGAATATCCGGAATCACTTTTTTTATCAATTCATAAGGTGTTTCTTCACCGAATATTATTACATAATCGACACTTTTAATATTATCGAGTACGGCAGCTCTGTCAAGTTCTTTATTAACAGGACGTTTTTCACCCTTTAAAATACGAACAGAGTAATCGGAATTTAAACCAACAATCAATATATCGCCAAGGGATTTCGCTTCATTAAGATATTCAATATGCCCCCTGTGGATAATATCAAAACATCCGTTTGTAAAAATGATATTTTGATTTTTTTCTTTAATTTTTTTCCTGATTTCTAAAAAGTCTTCAATGTTAGTAATCAAATGATTATATATTTAATGCTTTAACCTGACTAAGTAAAGATTTTTTTTCAATTGGAACGATACCCACTTCCTCGACAACTATACCGGCTGCAATATTTGAAATTTCAATCGCTTCATCCAGGGAAGATCCTCCTGCGATACACACCGCCATTGTAGAGATTACCGTATCGCCTGCACCCGAGACATCAGCTACATTTCGTGCCCGTGTATTGAACGAACTAATTTTTAAAGATGAATTTTGATTTTTTATCATCTTAATTCCTTTTTCACCGAGTGTAAGTATGAGATTATCACATTTAATTTTTCTAATTAATTCGCCGCAAATTGATAACAAATCCTCATCATTCTTAGCTTTTCTGCCAAAGGCATCTTCTAATTCTTTGCGATTTGGTTTAAAAACGAAAACATTTTTATATTCAAAAAAATTTTCAAATTTCGGGTCTACCAATACTTTAATATTATTATCATTGGCAAATTTTATAATCTTCCGAATAAGAGATTTTGTCAGCACACCTTTATTATAGTCCTGAAGTACGATTATATTATATTTACCGGAATTGGATTTTATGTTATTAAATATTCTATCTTCTGTGTCTTTTGATATTTCTGATTTAGATTCGCTATCTATTCTTAGTAAGTGGTGAGATGAGGCAATTACTCTTGTTTTGCAGGTTGTCGACCTGTCATTTACAGCAATCAAACCGCTAATATCCTGATGTTGTTCACTCATAACCCGTTTTAACATTTCACCCTCAAGGTCATTACCTATCACGCCGATTAAGAATGGTTCAACGCCAAGAGTTTTGATATTCAAACTTACATTTGCCGCTCCGCCGAGTTTTAAAACTGTTTCCCGGATATCAAATACCTGAACCGGAGCTTCAGGCGAAATTCTTGTAACGTCGCCAACCATATATTTATCGAGCATAACATCGCCTATTATACAAATTCTCTGCCCGCCCGCTACTGCCAGAATTTTTTCAATTTTGTTTTTAATCATTATTAAATATAAATTTATTAACTTAGTTATTCAATATATATAGAAATATGAAAATGAGCTAAAAATATGTAAATACGAAATTGAGAAAATGGTCACCCTGGTAACGTTGTGAAAAGAAAATCTGTAATCCGTTTTGAGTAACAATTTTATAGAAATCCGAATTATTTTTTTTAACTAATTTTTCTACATTAGTATTTGGAAACATGGCTACTATCTTTCCCAGATTATAAGAGTATACATTATTATCTTTGTTCACAGGAATATTTTTACTTTTTATTTTTAAAGAATCAATGGCTTTTGATTTTAAGGTATCGGTTAAAGTTGCTTCTGAATGTTTAAATAATGAGTCTCCCTTAAAAATTATTAAATCTTTATTAGTCTTACTATCAGTAACTTTGATGGATAAATTATAAACCCCGCTTTCAAAAGGACTCGAGTTGATTTTCTTTGAATAATAAAGCAGTGCAAATGGTTTTAAAACAATAATAGATTTCACTTCATTTTTTTCTATAAGGTCCTCAATATTTCTGTCACCAAAGATTCTTTTACTATCATAATAAACAACCGAATCATTATCCATTGTTTTAATCTCAAGAACAGATTTATACCTGTCAAATTCAAAGTCATCATAGTCGAGGCTGTCTATAATATATTTATTAACCGCGCACCAATCGATAGATACCGTTTGAGGATTAAATCCGAAATTTGAATTATCAATCCTGATATCTTTGATTGCAATTGTTTTATTAAAATTTATCATATCGGGATTTTTTCCGGGTGATTGAACATTCCGGGCTAAAATAGAAATCGTCGAGTCATTCAGGTTAGATTCAAAATCTTTGATATAAAAAATCTTATAATCTCCGATTTCTTCATTTTTCAGATTCATTTTTCTTAGTTTATCCGCGTAACCGTCACTTTTTACAATAGCGAGGGAAATTTTATTTTTTTCCAGAAATTTTTTAATATCGAGAATATTCAGGTCTTCATCTGAAAGTTCATTTTTCTTTTTTCTTTTCTTTTTATCATCTATTTTTAACGATGGAAAATTTCCAAGAATAAATTTTGACGGGTTGTCAGAAAAAGCTTCGATGGCGAAAACATCATAGTACCCTTCTATCTCTTCGAAATAAACTTTATCTTCGCCTTTAATATAATTTTTTGCAATCCTGTTTTTTACTAAATTTCCTGTTTCAAATGTATCGTCCCTGAACGGATGCGGGTAATAAAAGCACCAGATTATATTAATAATAATTATTGATGCTATGAATATGATCGACAATGATTTTCTATAATTATATAACTGAATTACTGAAAACGGGAGAATAAGAAATCCATTTATAACAATATACCTTGAAATCATATTCGTTCCACCCGTACCCATCATCCCCTGTATCATCAACAAAGCCAATTCAACCAGATTAAAAAGAAGAAAATATATGACTAATGAATCTTTACAGTTTTTATTTTTAAAAATATTTTTCAGTTTAATAAAAATTATTTTCAATGAAAATATTGTTGTCAGCGGCGCAATATAAAATATAAAAATCGGATATTGAATAACTCTTTGAATCAACTTTGCTGAGTTGATTTCGTCATAAATTTTAGTTGTTTCCTTGGCAAAAAAGAATGCATCTTTATAATCAATATAATTTAAGATCAGCCAGAAAATTATTGTTGAAAAAGAAATAAAAGTTATTGTAACAAATAAAATATTTTGCCTTATTGATTTTTCATTGCGGAAAGCATCAAATAAAACAAGCAATAATAAAACTATGCTGAAAAGCCATCCTTCATACCTGAACAGGTTTGAAAGGGCAAACAGAACAGAACTGATGATAAGATAAATACTCCTGTTATCCGATATTTTCCACTTCAGGAAATAATAAATGCCTGATATAATGAAAAAGAAGAAAATGGATTCCGGAAGCCCCGAAATGCTGAGCCACACCTGGAACGGAAAAATGCATAAGAAGAGTGAAGATAAAAAAGCTATTTTCCTGTCGAAACACATTTCTAAAATTTTATAAAAGTATATCAAAGTAATATTTGAAAAGACGAAATTCACTATTAAGGCGGCAAGAAATAAATCTTTAATAAAATACATTACAATACCGTTAAGCCAAAAATGCCCGGCGAGCCAGACACCTGAATAAAGGTGAGGATTTTTCATCCATTCGAATGATTTTACTGTACGGCAGAAATCATCGGCAGACAACCACTTATATCCGGAATTCAGGAGTATGAGTTGTAATAGGATTTTAATAAAAAGCAGGAAACTAATTACGAATATAGTATTAGAAAAAAGTTTTTTGCCTAATGACAAATATTTATTATAAACGTTTTTATTTAAATATTTAAATTTCACTTTGCCAATTTTATTCTGAAAGTAGTCCCTTTATCAAGGATTGAATCAATAAGAGTTAATTTGCCCTTGTGGTAAACATCAATTATTCTTTTCGCAAGACTTAATCCCAATCCCCATCCTCTCAATTTAGTCGAATACCCGGGTCTGAAAATATCTTTTCGGAATTTTTTATCAATTCCTTTGCCGTTATCGGTAACATCGAGCAGAACTTCTTTATCCCTGTTGTGAACCGTGAATTCTATAATGCCCGTTGTTTTATCTATAGCGTCGAGCGAATTTTTTAACAAATTTTCAATAACCCACTCAAACAGGTCTTTATTCATTTTTACGTTCAATTTTTCGGGACTGTTAATTTTAATAGAAACTTTTTTTATGACTTTTCCGTCGGCGTTCACGAAGTTCGGGATTCTTTTCTCAAAATAATTACAGACGTCTTTAATCACTTCCGTGATATTCTCATCCTGTAATTTCGGCTGGGAACCGATTTTGGAAAATCTTCCTGCAATTTTTTTCAGTTTCTCCAGGTCATTTTCAATTTCATTTGTAATANNCAGGTTTAAATTCGTTGCTCTTCAAAATTTCCAGCCATCCAAGCAATGATGAAAGCGGTGTTCCAAGCTGGTGTGCGGTCTCTTTAGATAATCCTACCCATATATTACTTTGTTCGTGTTTTTTTATTGAAGAAAAACCGATATAACCTAAAATAATGAATAGCCCGCCGATTAATATTTCAAACAGAGGTAATAATTTTAATTGTGTAATAATAGACGATTGACCGAAATTTACCATGTTTAAAATCACATTTTCATTATAAGTGACTTTTATCGGTGGATTAATTTCTCTCATTTCTTTTGCCAGTTTAATCAGGTATTCTTCTTTTTCTTTAGCATTTAGATTTGAATCAAGGTCAACATTTTTATAAAAATCAACTTTTTTATAGTCCTTATCCGTAGCAATTATGGGAAAATCTATCTGAGTTAAAATTTCATTGAAAATAAAATTATATTCCCCTGATGAGCTTGTATCATTTGCTATGTATTCAAGAGACTTTGCGTATAAATTAGCTATCTGGCTCTCACGCTTCTGAATTTTTTGTATCAGGAGCTGGGTGAAAAAGAGTATTACGATTGCAATCAATACTCCGCTGATTAAAAGAGCAATTTTAATATTTAATGAACCAAATTTATTCATTACAAATGTATTTATACTGTTTTATCTTACGGATTATAATAAAATTAATCATTGTCTAAAAAACTTTTAATATTAATTGTTCTATTTTTTATTTTAATAATTTCAATTATTATTTCATTAATTATCGGCAGTTCATCAATATCTCCGGCGGATATTTTTAATTTATTTTCCGTTAACAATGAAATAAACAAAAAAATATTACTGGACATCAGGCTGCCGAGAATAATAAATGCTGTTTTTGTCGGCGCATCACTCGCCTGTTCGGGGATAATCCTGCAATCCCTTTTGCGGAACAATCTTGCTGAATCAGGACTCCTTGGTATTTCTGCCGGAGCAGGTTTGGGCGCCATATTATTTTTCCTGTTACCTTTTTCAATATCTTTTAAACTATTAAATCCTGTTTCATTCATATTTGCAGTAGTTACAACCCTGTTAATATTCTTTATAGCAAAAGGAATAAATAACAAATATACTAATTTTTTATCATCAAATAAAATCATCTTAGCGGGAATAGCAATAAATGCATTTTTATCTTCAATAAATGGTTTTTTACTGCTTTACTCAGGTAAGAGTGTTACACAGATTATTTATTGGTTAAGCGGCGGTTTATCCGGACGCGGATGGAATGAAGTTCAGTTATCTTATATATTCGTAATAGCAGGATTGACGGGAGCTTTACTGATATCAAAAGAGTTGAATATTTTAAATCTCGGAGATGAATTATCGGTATCACTGGGTTTACGTGTAAAAACAGTCCAGAGATTATCGATTGCCATTTCATCTTTACTGGCAGCATCTGCAGTTTCGGTAGCAGGAATTATTTCTTTCGTGGGATTGATAGTGCCGAATATTTCAAAATTGATTATCGGGTCGGATAACAGGTTCAGCATTCCGTGTTCGATTTTACTGGGTTCAATTTTTCTTGTTGTTTCAGATACAATTGCACGAATACTGATAGCTCCTTCTGAAATTCCCGTTGGTATAGTAACCTCTTTTATCGGGGCACCATTATTTATCTGGTTGATTTTAAGAAAAAGCGATGCGAAAAAATATTAAATATTACTGCTTATGAATCTATACGATACAATATCAGCGATTTCAACTCCCTCAGGTGAAGGCGGCATAGCCGTAATCAGAATATCAGGAGACAGGGCATTTGCCATCATAGAAAATATTTTTTACAAAGATATAAAGAAAGAAAAAAAAATCACTTTATCGGAAATTCCTTCGCACACAATTCATTTCGGATATCTGTTCGAAAATGAATATCTGGTTGATGAAGTTCTTATTTCGGTTTTTAAAAATCCGAATTCTTACACCGGGGAAGATATCATTGAGGTTTCATCACACGGTGGTATTCTGGTTTCACAAAAAATACTTTCATTGATTTTAAAAAACGGTGCAAGATATGCAGAACCGGGAGAATTCACTAAAAGAGCTTTCCTGAATAAGAAAATTGATTTATCTCAGGCAGAGGCTGTGGCAGATTTGATAAAATCCAAAACGGATATGGCGCATAATTCTTCTTTAATGCAGCTTGAAGGCTCACTTTCCGAATACGTGCAAAATGTCAGGCAGGATATTTTAAATGTTACGTCGCTTGTGGAGCTTGAACTGGATTTTGCAGAAGAAGATGTTGAATTCGTCAGGAAAAATGATTTAGAAATAAAAATTGAAGAAATAATTACGCGTCTGAAGCAAATAATAGAATCCTATATTTCGGGTAAAGTAATCAGGGATGGAATAAACCTTGTTGTGGCAGGAAAGCCAAACAGCGGTAAATCATCTTTATTCAATTTACTTTTAAAATCCAACAGGGCTATTGTAAGTGAAATATCTGGAACCACGAGAGATTATCTTGAAGAAAATCTTATCATAAAAGGAATCCAGTTTAATCTTATCGATACTGCAGGTTTAAGGACAACGAGCGATATCATCGAATCAGAAGGAATTAAAAGGAGTCAAGAAAAAATTCAAGATGCTGATTTAACACTTTATCTTATTGATTCTTCTGACGATGCGGAAAAAATCATGGAATCTATAAAATATTTTGAATTAAATTTAAATTCAAATAAAACTATTAAAATATTTTCAAAATCCGATATTGCTAATAAACAAATAAACAGGCTTTGTTCTGACGATGAAATAAAAATTTCCATTTTTGAAGAAGAAAGCATTGAAAGATTAAAAGATAAAATGGTGATACGGATATCGGATAACGGTATTAAATTTTACAGCAAAAATATTATTTTAACAAATTTAAGGCACAAAATATGCCTGGATAATGTTGTATTATGTTTGGATGAATCTCTTAAATCAATTGAGAAAGGTTTAAGCGGAGAATTCATATCGGTTGATTTAAGAAATGCTCTTAAATTCTTAGGTGAGATTACGGGAGAAATAACGAATGAAGATATATTAAATAATATATTTTTAAAATTTTGTATAGGTAAATAATATATAAATAAATTATTAAATATTTAAATTGTTTTATTGTAAATACATTATTTATTACTTTTTTTTAGTTTCAATTTATACTAAATTAATCCGTATCAATTTTAGGGATTTGCAATAATATTTAATTAACTCTTTTCATTATAATTTTGATATTATTTTATGCAATCTAAAGATACAAGTTCTAAGACAAAAGTAATTATAAATGAATATGGAGGATTAATTTTTCTGAGTAGAAGAACAGCATTCCTGTTTTTGATATTACTATCGGTCATTTTTATTAATATCGCATGCAATAGCTCAGACTCGCCACAATACGACGCAAGCCATTTGAAGGGATATGTATTAGATTCTGCAACTTTAACGGGTATAAAAAATGTGACAATAACGCTCCCCGATTTATCCAGAACAGCTCAATCAAGCGACTCCGGTTATTTTGAGATACTTAATATTCAAATGCCAAGGGACCAATATGGTACAACCGTCACAGCTTCCAAAACCGGATATGCTTCAGTCACACAGGCAGTATTTTTACATTCAACCGATACAACACATGTTACTTTAGTAATCGCCCCGCAATAATCTTTTTAATTATAAAACGATTTTCGGAAATCTTTTTTTCTTACAATAATATAAATTCACTTTCTTTATTCTTTATTTCAATAATAATTTTATATTTCTTTTCCGGGCTATTTCCCGGCTATAATATTTCTGAGACTTAAAATCTAATTACAAATAATTTTTATTTTTATTTTTAGCAATATTTTATCAAAAGTAAAATTTTTATATTGACAATATAATGAATCATTAAACCGGAAAATATTTATGAAATTCAGATTGATATTAATCTTTCTTTTGTTCATAGTCAGTTGTGGTACTATAATGCTATCGCAGAAAGAATTAGATTTCAAACCCGATAAATCCAATAAATCCGATACAACTGATTTTAATTACAGTGACATAATAAATGATTTAAAAAGACAATTGACAGATAGTTTTTATATAACGACTTACTCATCTTTCGTTATTGCAAGTAACCTCGATGTGAATGAAACGAATACAATTATCTCCAATACAATTTCAAAAGCTCAGGATTGTTTTTATAACGATTACCTTGATAAAAAGCCGGATGAAGTTACAACTATATTATTATTCAAAGAAGATAATTCTTACAGATACTGGGCAAAAAAATTATTTGGTGATACGGATTTATCCAGATTCGGTTATTACAAACCGGGTCAAAAAGTAATGCTGATGAACATATCAACGGGTACAGGCACACTTGTTCACGAGCTGACACATTGTTTCGTCAATTTTGATTTCCCTGATATTCCGGCATGGTTTAACGAAGGTCTCGGCTCACTTTATGAAAGATGCTCTTTGAGTGATAATCAAATTTTAGGATATGTGAACTGGAGGCTCCCCGAATTACAGGAGGCTATTTCCGACAAATCGTATACCGACCTTGAAACTCTGATGAATATGTCCGATAATACTTTTTACGGGAAGAGNNCAAGCCAGGTATTTATGCCTGTATCTTCAGCAAAAAAGATTATTAAAAAAATTTTATAAAACCTATAGGGATAAATTCGAAGAAGATAAAACAGGAATAAAATTTATTAAATCGATTACAAAGTCTAATTTAGCAAAACTCGATTCGGATTTTGTTGAGTGGGTAAAGACATTGAAGTATAATCCGTAATTTCCCGGCATTATATCAATTCACTGACAATATTAATTATAATAAGTAATTATTTTTCAATTTAATTACAAATTCATTACACGTATATTAAATAAATTTAAAAATCCAGGAGTATAATATGGCAGTTGTCATTAGCGGAAAAAATCTTAAAATAGAAGATGTTTATAACGTTGCCCACGGAAGAGAAAAAATTGAATTACATAAAGATGCCGTTGAAAGAATTATTAAATGCAGAGCTTTTCTTGAAAAAAGAATCGTCGCAAAAGAAATTATGTACGGTGTAAACACGGGAATCGGAGAACTTGCGAACGTTGTATTAAATGATGACCAGGTTAAAGAATTTCAAAAATATTTAATTTACAATCATGCGGCAGGTATCGGTGAACCATTTCCGATAGAAATAGTAAGAGCCGCGATGCTTGCGAGGATAAACGTGCACTCGAATGGTTTTTCGGGTTGCCGGCCTGAAATCACACAAACGTATGTAGACATGATTAATAAAGGCGTGACTCCTGTTGTTTGTACAAAAGGAAGTGTTGGTGCCTGCGGAGATTTAGCCCCTATGAGCCAGATTGCACTTTCATTAATGGGTGAAGGCGAATCTTTTTATCAGGATGAAAGAATGCTGACAAGCAAAGCTTTGGAAAAAGCAGGTATTCCTATTCCCGGATTGCAAGCACGTGACGGATTAGCAGCAATAAACGGTAGTAATGTTATGAACGGAATGGCGTGTTTACAAGTTTATGAAACAGAAAGACTTTTAAAGCAGGCAGAAATCGCTGCCGCAATGACACTGGAAGCATTGATGGCAAATATGAAACCGTATGATGCAAGACTTCATCAGTTAAGAGGTTTCAGAGGTGCAGTTACATCTGCAGAAAATATTAAAAAAATGATTGAAGGTTCTGACCTTCTCGGGAAAGTGAAAGTGAAAGTTCAGGATGCATATTCGATGCGTTCGACTCCGCAGGTAATTGGTGCGGCGAGAGACCATTTAAGATGGACACGCGAACAGGTTGAGACTGAACTTAACGGAGTCGGTGACAACCCGATTTTCCTGCCTGATGATGAAGTTGTTTTGACCGGAGCAAACTTCCAGGGT
>PNBM01000183.1 GCA_003135995.1 Ignavibacteriota bacterium
CAGTAATAATTTATATATGATATCCGTTACAAATGGAAATTGTGAATCAAGTTTGGGTTCTCGCAGGAAGAGTGGAACAATAGTAGGTTCAGGCGGAATTATTTTGCATAATAATTTTGATGATTGCACGACAGACCAAACCGGAATTAATTTGGCTCCCAAAGAAGTACCAAACAAATACTCGCTGATGCAAAATTATCCGAATCCGNNCGGAGTTTATTATTATAAATTGACAGCGGGCGGATTCACCGAAACAAAGAAAATGCTGATAGTGAAATAGAAATAGCTTTTAAAACTAATTTTAAAGCCGGAGCATCAATACCTCCGGCTTTTTCATTTTCAAAAAAGTAGAAATTGGAAATAGCATCATCATATGATAAACGAAGTTTAGAGAAGTCAAATCGGCTTAAAGTAAATTAGAAAACTTCCAATGAAAAATCAGTTAAAATGATTCTTCAGCCTGTTTTTTNNGATTTCATTATTGTTTCATTTCAAAACTTTTCTTACATTATATTTGATTTTTTGTGATGTCATTATATCTTCCAGTATAAAATATATTTACTATTAGAAGTAAAAATTTTTTATATATATAATTAGAAATTGTATTATAAAAATTAATTAATTTATGCTTAAATCATACAACTTTGAAATTCAGGTAACCTGCCCTGGATGTAATACAAGTCACCCCGTTTCAAGCCTTCTCGCAAATGTAACCTGCGAAAATTGCGGTAAAGAACTCATTATGGATAATATTATTCAACAAGCTTTTAAAAATGAAAACGTTGACAGATTAAAAATAATGAACGGATTTCTTACAGGCACTATTAATTCAAGAGCAGCAGCTGCCGCTCTGGGCACAATCTCTGAATTTAAAATGATTTGCTGGTCGCATCCCGCTAATTGTGAAGAATGCAAAACGCGTTTGGATGAATCCGATATTCTTGATTCTATTGCAAATAAAAAACCGATTTATTGCAAAAAGTGCAATCATCCTATGCCTGTCAGACCTGCAGATGATGAAATAAAACAATTTCATCCTAAAGCCATAGGTGTCATAAATGATTCAAAAGGCTTTGATGTCAATCCCGATGTTGCTGAAAATAAAAGCCAAACGATTGTATTCGGCTGTATGACCTGCGGTGCCGGACTTAAGCTCGATGAGCATTCGAAAAGATTAATGAAATGTTCTTATTGTGATAATGAAAACTATTTACCTGATGCTATCTGGAACCGGCTTCACCCGTATAAAGAACCTGAACGGATTTATTTAATACTCGATTTGGATGAGAGCGATTTGAAAGGATCTCTGGATTATTTCTTTATTACGCCTAATAATACTTCGATATTATATATACAACTTCTTGCTACTCACTTTGTTGGCTTCATAGGTACTTATTTCACAATGGATAATGCAGTATTTCTATCCGATGCCGTAAAATATTGGTGGAAAATTCTTTTAGACAGTAAATATGAAAGAACATCGACAACGGAAGATGCGGCAATAGACTTTTTAATAAAATCCGCCCCTTATAGTGTAAAGATACGATATATCGAAGATGTAAAAGATTATTTCTTTTTGAATTTCCGAAATGGATATGCAAAACTTAGTCCCGAATTAAAAGAATTTATCGCAGGTAATATATTTGAAATTCCTGATGACATCCGTGATATGTTATCAAAAGATACAGATGAAAATGTCAGACTTGCCATCGCAAATAATAGACCGCCGATAAAAGTAGAAATTCCGATTGCGGTGCCGCCTGATAAAGAAGAGAAAAAAGGATTTTTTGGAAAACTATTCAGGTAATTAAATCGTTACTTTGACAAAACAAATAATAATTGTCATCATCTTATATTAATGTGTTTGAAAATGATATTTTCAAAGCCGGTAGCTTTTCTTCCGGTTTTCTGTTTATCTTTATCAGAAACAGCCAAAAAATAATCACCACAAACCTTTTCTACTATATATTTATCTTGATTATTTAATTCATTAAAACTAATGTTACATAAATACACATAATTGCAAAATGGGTATTTGGGGGACCACAATTCTAATTCTTATCTTTACTTCAGTGTGAAACTTGAAGTGGCCTTGTAATAAAATATATTTATATTTAATAACGAACCGGCAAATTTTTAAAGGTTTAGTTCAAATTAAATATTTATATGTGAATGCATTTATATAAATATTTATTTTCATTCGGTTTCTTTTATAAGTAAATCTTTAATTGTTTTGATAATAAGGTATTTTTCGTACAACTAAATATTTTATTTCCCCAACTTTATTAAGAATTAATAAACAAAAGAACAAAAAAATAAAACTTTTTATTTCTCACAGTTAAAACGGTTTAAATAATTGAAAAGGTGAATTATTATGAGAAAGATATTACATCATATCAAAGTATTACTTATTTTAGTAATCATCTATTCCGGCTTTTTATATGTAAACGTTAGTTATTCTCAATGGCAGCAGACCAACGGTCCTATTGGAGGTTATATATATGTTTTAGCTACAAATGGAACAGATTTATTTGCAGGAACAAATGGCGGAATTTTAAAATATCCGTCAGGTGGTCCGAACTGGATATCAAAAAATAATGGCCTGACCTGTCTTGACCTCAGAGAAATAATTTTTATCGGTACAAATATTTTCGCCGCTACATATCAGACATTAGCTTACCAGGGAGGTGTTTTCTTATCAACTAATAACGGAGATTCGTGGACATCGGTAAATAATGGTTTAACGAATAGAAGTATTGTTTCTCTTAAAAGTAATAATGGCAGTCTGTATGCCGGTACTACTGCAGGTGGTTTGTATACTAGTACAAATAATGGTACATCCTGGACATTATCGAATAGCGGATTACCAAATTATAATATTACAGGCATTTGTTTCATAGATGACTCAATTTATGTTTCTACTTACGGGGATGGAGTTTATAAATCAACTAATAATGGAACATCCTGGATTCGAAGCAATACGGGTATAGGAAGCAGCGCATTGTTTATTAGTTCAATTACAACTAATAACGCTTTCATTTTTGCCGGGACAGATGCCGGAGTATACAGGTCAACAAATTATGGTTTAACCTGGGTTGCGGGTAATAGCGGATTAACAAATTGTTCAATTAACAGAGTATATGCATCCCCGGCATTTACGAATATATATGCATGTACGCATGGAGCAGGTATTTTTGTTTCATCCGATTATGGTTTGAACTGGACCCCGGAAACTAATGGATTAACAAATTTATATGTTAATCCCGTTATATTCATGGGTTCAGGTTTATATCTTGGGAGTTACGGAGCAGGAATTTTTTCTTCTTCGGATGGCGGAAACAACTGGACATCATTTAATTCCGGATTAATAAATACTTCTATTTATTCACTTCATAAATTTAATTCAACTTTATTTGCCGGAACTTTCGCGAGCGGGATTTTTAAATCAACAGATAATTGTGCCAGTTGGTTTTCATCTAATTTGGGAAATCCTAATTTGACAACTTTCTCATTTGCAGATGATGGTACAAATATATATAGCGGTACTTATGGTTCGGGAATATTTAAATCTGTAAACAACGGAGCAAGCTGGACAGCATTAGGAACTACAGGTCTTGCAAATCTTTCTATTCCTGCCCTGTTAATAACATCCGGTTATATTTTCGCCGGAACTTCAGTAGCGGGAGTATTTTTGTCAAAAGACGGTGGAAATAGCTGGACAGATATAAACAACGGATTACCGGCATTACCTTTCGATGTAAGAAGCTTAACATTGATAGATAACACTATATTTGTCTCACTCGCAGCAAACGGTATTTATTCTTCTTCAAATAGCGGAAGTTCCTGGAATGCCGTTAATAATGGTTTACCTGTTAACAAAAATGTAAATACAATTGTAAAAAGCGGAAGTACTTTATTCGCCGGCGGGTCCGGTATTTATATATCTAATGATAATGGTAACTCCTGGACTGTGGATACTATCGGTTTAACAAATAAATATATTCGTAAGTTATTTGTTATCGATAACAGTATTTATGCAGGTTCAAATGGGGATGGTGTTTATTTGCAGACAGGTTCCGGTACAAATTGGTCAAACTGGAGAAAGTTCAATGATGGATTAGTTTCCGTTGCGGATATCAGGGATATAGAATATATCGGAGATTTTATGTTCTCGGGATTATCAGGCAATGGTGTCTGGAAAATTAATATCGTTCCTCTTCCCGTGAAATTTATTTCACTGACTTCAAATGTATCCGGAAGGAACATCATTTTGAACTGGAAAACTTCTTTTGAAAAAAACAATTCAGGTTTTGATATTGAAAGAAAAATATCCGGTACAAATGAATGGAAGAAGATTTCCTTTGTAACAGGCAAAGGAAATTCGAACGTACCTGTTCAATATACATACGAGGATAAGAAGTTAAATTGCGGAAAATACAATTACAGATTTAAACAAATAGATTATAACGGTAATTTCGAATACTTTGCATTAAATGGAGAAGTTGAAATTTCTAATCCGGGGAAATTTATTTTAAACCAGAACTATCCGAATCCATTCAATCCGAAAACAAAAATAGATTTTGAATTACCGGTAGATTGCAAAGTAACGTTAAAGGTTTATGATATAACCGGTCGTGATATTGTTGTGTTGCTGAATAACGAATTTAAAAAAACAGATTATTACACTATAGAATTTGATGGCAGCAGATTTTCCAGCGGCCTTTATTTTTACAGGTTAATTACGGATGGATTCAGCGAAACGAAAAAAATGATTTTGTTGAAATAAAAGAAGCGTTAATATTAAATTTTAATATCCGGGAGTTTTTCTTCCGGTCATAATGTTTAAGTATATCAGAAACAGCTAACCGGTTTTTACACTTCGCATTAAAAATTTGGAGGAGATAGTTTTTTAAAAAATTTTCATATAAGTATGTTCGCAAATAAAATTTTAATTTTCTTTGAACTAAATATTGGGATTTTAAATGTTTTATTAATTGTTGATTTTAAAGGAAATACATAAATATATTAGCATATGAAATTTTTTCTCCAGTTTCCTTTTATGATTTCTATAATCATAATTTCAGCTATAAGTATTACATTTTTCCTTATAATACAAAAATTAATAAGGAAAAAAATTCCTCATGAAATGCTATTGGAAAACCACGCAGTCGGGGGTTTTCTTTATAATGCTGTGTGTGTTATCTATGCAGTTCTGATAGCTTTTGTTGTCTTCGTAATATGGAACAACCTGGAGGAAACAAATTCCAAAATAGAGCGGGAAGCAAACAATTTGCTTAACCTTTATTATGATGCCAGTGTCTATCCTGATTCTTTAAGAATGGAAATTCAGACAACAATACGTGATTATGTAAAGAGAGTTACTAGCGAAGAATGGAAATCTATGGCTGACGGAAATCAGGATGCTGAAGCTATGAAGTCATTTATAAAGTTGAACAGAATATATTTGTCCGTTAATCCAATTTTGGTTCCGAATATCGAAGTCCTCTCCCAGGCTATGAAGAACATGCAGGAATTAAGAGAATTCAGACGTCACCGGATTCTAAGCAGTAAGAATAGTATGCCGGATATATTATGGATTGTTATAATTTTATCATCCGTCATTTTGGTAGTTTTTACATTTTTTTTCAGTACAAAAAATATGTGGCAGCAGTATGTTATGACTGCATTTCTGGTATTTGTAAGTGTACTCGTATTATATTTGATTTTTGTACTTGACCATCCGTTTGTGGGTCAGAACGCAATTAAACCGGAGGCTTTCCAGCCATTGATGGATATTATCTCANNCTCAAGAAGCGGAAAATAATATGATAATGTTTTTTTGAAAATAGGTTTTTAAAATAAAAACTTGCTATTATTAATTGAATCGTTCAATTTTATATTAATTATTTAAGAATAAATCAAAATGGAAACAAAAATAGAAGACGGAAAACTCATCATAATTATTGATTTACAGGAACCAACCCCAAGTGCTTCAGGAAAAACTTTAGTAGTTGCAACCACACACGGAAACGTGCCGACAAAATGTGTCATTGACGGTAAAAATGTTGTAATTGGTCTGAACGCGTATATAAAAAAATAATCTTTACCGGTTGATTGCTTCTGAAGTGAAAGTGGAACATTGTTTATAATGTTTAAATTAAATTCCCGATAATTAAACAATTTATCGGAATTTTTAAACGATTTTATACTGATTTGTCAGAATTGATTATTTTGAATATTCAGATTATTATTCCACGACATTTGTTTTACATTAAACTGATTTTAATGATGTTACTATGAATTTTTTGGATTTATTGAATAAAATATGTATTATTTTATTTCTTGTTAATTTCTTAAAATTATATTAAAATTAACACTAAATTTTTTAAATGAACCCGAAAAAAAAAATAACCTTATATATTATTGAGGATAACCGGCTGCTCCGGGATGGCATCACCTCGATGATTAATGAACAATCAGATTTGAAGGTTATCGGTTATTTTAATGAAAAAGAAAAATCCTTATCTAAAATTTTTACACATAAACCCAACATTGTTTTAATAGATCTCGGTTTGCGGACTCAGAATAGTCTTGAGTTTGTTAAAACTATTAAAGATAAATTTCCCAATATTAAAATAATTGTTATGGACCTTCTCCCCGTCCAAACTGACATACTTGATTTTGTAAAAGCGGGAGCTTCCGGATTCATTCTCAAAGATGCAATGGTTCATGAATTCCTGAAAACAATCCGTTNNAAAGTTCTTCCTCCGCATATGACGGGTTCTCTCTTTTCTCAGATTGTTGAAAGAGCAATTAACGGAAAACCTAACGATGAAATAATGCAGGCAGTTCGTATGACAAAACGCGAGCGTGAGGTAATTGAACTGATTGCCGACGGTCACTCCAATAAAGAAATCGGACAAATCTTACATCTCTCCCCTTATACAGTAAAAAGTCATGTGCATAATATTCTCGAAAAAATGGCGCTGCATACAAGAGTTCAAATTGCAAAATATGCGTATGCAAGTAAGGAATTTAATGAAACATCCGATGCTGCATCACTTTTAGAAGATTCTCAGGATTAATAAATTCATAAGATTCTTAAGATTCTTAAAATTCATAAGATTCTTAAGATTATAAGATTCATAAGATTCATAAGATTATAAAATTCATAAGATTCTCAAGATTAGAAGATTCGTAAGATTCTTAAGATTATAAAATTCATAAGATTCTTAAGATTAGAAGATTCTTAAGATTCTTAAGATTCTTAAGATTAAAAGATTACAGATTCATAAAAAAAATAAGATTAGAAGATTCACCGTTAATGGCGGCCGCAACACCTTTCGTTTTTAACCATTCGATTGCCGTAGAAGCTAAGTTATTATAATAGTTGAATTGGGAAGCGCAGATAATAATCTTGCATAATGAACCTGATAAACCCAACGAACTTGATAAACTTAGTACACCTTTAGGATTAGTCCCTTTTTCATCCCTCTGCACTATTACTTAACTTTATGCATTTTTATATATTTAATAATAAGTATTATAACATATTGACAGGAAATATAAAAAAAGAATATTTCTCAGATTAAATTATAATTAAATAATAATTTATTTTCGAAAAAGATAAAAATTAATTTAAACAAACAAAATGGAAAACAAGATAAAAGAAACTAAATGGTCGATTGACCCGGCTCACAGTGAAATTACGTTTAAAGTAAAACATTTAATGATTGCATACGTAAAAGGTTCTTTCAAAAAATTTGATGCAAATATTTATACATCGGGAAATGATTTTTCTACTGCTGAAATTGATTTATGGATAGACGCCTCTTCTATCGATACGGGAGAAGCAAAAAGAGATGAGCATTTAAAAAGCGCAGATTTTTTTGATGTTAAAAACCATAAACAGATTACATACGTTTCAAATACAATCGGAAAGCAGGATGCAGACAGTAATCAGGAATTATGGGGGGAATTATCAATGAAAGGTATAACCAAAAATATTAAATTAATTTTGGAATTCGGAGGTATAATAAAAGACCCCTGGGGAAAAGAAAGAGCGGGATTTACAGTTACGGGAAAAATAAAAAGAAGTGACTGGGAACTTACATGGAATACAATAATAGAAGCCGGAGGATTTATGGTCGGTGAAGAAGTAATAATTTCATGCGAAATTGAACTGGTCAAAGTTGATAAAAAAGATTTAACAATGGTTCTGGAACCTATAGCAGAAGATAAAGCGGTTTTGTAATAGTCCGGTTTTAGTAATTAATTGATGAATAATGAATATGCCTCAAAAGTATAATTGCAGAAATGGAATATTCAAAAACCCGAAACATTATTTTTTGCAAGCAAAAAGAAATATCGCAATTATAGAGGGCAAGATTTTTTTGCCCTCTATTGCGTTTTCAACAACAGGTATATAGTGATAACCCAAAATTGTTAAGAAATACAAAATGTTTAATAATACAAATTTTATAAAGTAAAAATTCTATTAAAATTTATTAAGAAAATGAAAAAAGATAATAAACCAAAACTGCCGTCTCCGCCTTCAGATGAAGAAGAGAAAACAGATCTTCCCGGATACCCTTTGTATCCGGATAGTGAAGATATTTACGGAAAATTTAAAGAAGAGGAAAATATAGACCCGGAAGATATTTCTAAAACAAAGGAGTTAAACGGGATTAGCANNGGAAGTGAAGATGAAGAGAATAATTTATATAGTTTAGGTAGTGACGACCACAACGATCTGGATGAAGATTAAAGCAACAATTAAAATGTAAATGACAAGAACTTAAAACTAAGCTCAAATTAAAATACAAGAATTATAATTTGATGATTCGGATAATTAAAAAGTAACATTATGAAAGGAAACTCAAAATGAAAGGTAACACAAAATTAATCACAGTCCTGAATTCACTTCTGGCAGATGAACTTACTGTCATAAACCAATACATGGT
>PNBM01000285.1 GCA_003135995.1 Ignavibacteriota bacterium
TATAATATATTAAATTATTTCAGTTATTATATATTATAATAAATTGTTTTTTATTAAAAGCTTTTTAATTAGAAAAGTTTTAAGATATAATTTACTATGTTCCTATCAATTTTCTTGCAATCATTAACGGTTTTCATTATTAACCGGAGGGAAAAATGAAAAAATTAGTTTTATTTTTAACATTAGGGTTCTTTCTTGCTTCAAACTTATATTCTCAGTTTTTATGGACTTATTTAAATCCTACTCCTACCGGCGCAACTTTTACTGATATTAAATTTGTGAATAATAATACCGGCTTTTGCGTTGGCTATTGTGGAACTTTGATGAAAACTACAAACAAAGGTCTCAACTGGTCTTTAGTAGATTTACAAACGAATAATTCCATATTCGTAATTTGTTTTCCGGATACAATCAATGGCTTTATCTCGTCGGCAAACGGAAAAATATATAAAACCACAAACAAAGGAGCGAACTGGAATCTATTAAATACAAATTATAATTCCGATTTGTTATGCATTTTTTTCTTAAATAGTTTAACCGGATATGCCGGAGGTTTTAATGGATTAATTATTAAAACTACAAATGGCGGTATTAACTGGAATAATCTGAATACAGGAGTTACTTATGAGATTGATGGAATAGCATCCAGAGGGAATAATGTATCTGCTGTTAATTCTACGTTTTATTCCGGTAATGTTTTATATTCATCTAATGCAGGTAATAATTGGATAAGTACTGCTGTACCTATGATTTCTGTCACAAATGTTAAATATATTAATAATAACAAAGTAATTGCCGGTGGATATTATTCAATTTCAAATGGCCATTACTATAGTCATCTACCAAGAATAGGTCTATCGTCTAATGGCGGACTTACTTGGAATTTTTTCCCCGCAAACAACACTATTAGTACCAGTAACACTACGGAAGTACGTTCATTTCAATTTAAAGATTCTTTATTTGGATATGCTTGTAGTTGTGATGGTTTAATAAGGACTACAAACGGGGGAAATAACTGGACAACACCTATAGATACCGGTATCTCGTTGAAAAATATATTCTGGTCAGGAGATTCAATCATAAACGGTACTGGAACTAACGGTTCTATAATAAGAACTACAAATTTGGGTAACTATTGGTTTCGTCTTTATCCGTATTCCAAATTGCCTTTGGCGGCAGGTTATAGTTATCTTAAATTTTTCGATTCAAATAACGGCATATTAATAAAAATTTATGATAATAAATTCTATAGAACAACAGATGGGGGTAATAATTGGATTCAAAAGACTACTCCAACAGGACAAAGTTTAGGAGGATCTGTCTACTTTCTAAATATTAATACAGGTTATGTTCAAGCAGGAAGCGGAATTGCAAAGACAACAAATTGTGGAGATAATTGGAATCAATGCTTCAGTAATCCAAATTCAATAGTTGATATATATTTTATAAATGAAAATACCGGGATGATTTATGGATTTGTTTCAAATTATTCTTTTGCATTCAAAACAACAGATGGAGGATTGAACTGGTTTCAGGTACAAAATATTGAAGGAAATGGTCAGTGCGTATATATGTTAGATTCTTCAATATGTTTTGTTACTTCGAGACAAATATATAGATCTACAAATTCCGGTACTAATTGGTACTCTGTTTCTGATACAAGTAGCAATATAAATTGTATTACTTTTTATAATAATTTAGGATTTGCAGGATGTTGGCCGGGAATTTTAAGGACTTCTAATTATGGTCAAAATTGGAATTTTATTAATTTAAGCAAAACAGTTACCAATATTCATATTTTTAATTCTAATTCTGCAATAGCTATCCCAGAAACACCTTATTACAACGATGGTTCATTATTATACACAACAAATTCCGGCTTTAACTGGGCAGTATTTAAAATTGATAGCAGCAGGATGTTTACCAGAATGTCTTTTCCCAGTGCTAACACAGGTTATATAATGGATGATTATGGATACATGTTAAAGACAACAACAGCCGGTACAATTTGGGTAAGTAATATTGATTATAAAATACCTGATAAATATATTCTTTATCAAAATTATCCTAATCCTTTTAATCCCTGGACTATGATAAAATATGATATTCCTAAGGATGGATTTGTGACAATCAAAATATACGATATGCTCGGAAGAGAAATTACTGAACTCGTTGGTGAAAATGAAAAAGCCGGTTTCTATTCTATACTGTTCAATGGCTCAAATCTTTCGAGTGGAATGTATTTATATAAAATCCAAGCAGGTTCTTATTCCCAGACGAAAAAAATGGTATTAATAAAATAAATTGTTAAGATTGTATTCCAAGAAGTCAAAGTTACGCTGATTAGAGCTTTCTCCAGTTCCAAAGTCCCGGCTTTGGAACACGAATCATAATCAACTTTGTATTTTTGCTATGACGAATGTAATATCGTCGTTTTGTTCGGCGGGACCTTTGAATTTCAATACTGAATTCAAAAGAACTTTTTCAATTTGCTTCGTCGTTTTGTTTTTATTCTCAATCAGTATATTCATCACATTCCCGATTCCGAATTCATCTTTGGATTTGTTCATCGATTCTGTAAGTCCGTCAGAATAAAGTAGCAATATATTATCGGGTGACAGTGCTACATCAATTTCTTCAAGATATGGGTCGAATATTTTTTCCTCGCATAATCCCAGCCCGAGACCTTTACTCTGCAATATTTCCACCTTATCTTTATTTAAATAAATAACGGGATTATGTCCTGCTCTTGCAATAGTAACTTTCTTCTTTTCCATATCGAACAAAGCAACTACCATCGTAATAAAAGATTTCTTTTCGATTTGATTAAATATCTGTTTGTTCGCTTCAATTAAAATATCGCGGGGAGATTTGAAAAATTGTGATGCAAATTGTATCATAGCCTGAACTTTTGACATATAGATTGCGGCAGGAATTCCTTTTCCCGATACGTCTGCAACTATAATCAGTAATCTCTTATCATCCAATTTTATTACGTCATAAAAATCACCGCCTATGGATTTTGCCGGCTCGGAATAACCCGTTAGTTCAAGTCCTTCGATTTTTATTTCTTCTTTAGGAAGCAATCCTTCCTGTATATTTCTTGCGATTCTCAGTTCTTCATCTATTCTTTTTTTATTCACTTCTTCGTTCTGCATTCTTGAATTTTCAAAACAAATTGCACTCTGAAGAGCAAAAGTTTTTAACAGGTCAATATCTTCATCCGAATACGCTTTCCCGGATTGTTTCTGTCCGAAATTCAAAGCACCTATTAATTTTTCCTTAAGGTAAACCGGTATCGAGAGTTTTATCCGGCTTTCCTGAATGGCAGTATTTTCTTCCTTCGTTAAATGAGACTCGGACAGTTTCGAACTGCTGATTTGAAATGCTTCTTTATTTGTCCTGAAAAGTTTTGATAAAGCTAAATCTATTGATTTTGTGTTGCAAACGAAATCTCTGCATTCAGGCAATGCTTCGAGGAGAATCCTTAATTTATCTTCGTTCATCCAGATATAAAATTCTTTAACTCCCATCGAATCTCTTACCGACTGTGCAATTTTTCCGAGTAAATCGTTTATGTTTGTTAAATAAGAAAGCTCCTGAGAAAATCCGAGCAATGATTTTCTGTAGTTGTATCTTTCCCTGTAAAATTGTTTATCAACGAATTCTTTTGCTTTGCTGTTTACATAATCGAAAGTAAAAGTTACAATAACAATAAATGCAATCGTGAAGAACTTTTTATCTTCGCGTAAATAATCCGAGNNGATAAAATCCGATTATGCCTATCGTAACAATTCCGAACACGAGACCTTTTTTCACAACAAACTCAGTATCGAGAATTCTATATTTAAAAATAGAGAAACCGAAAGAAAAAGGAATTGCAAGAACCGTAAATACAGGCAGGATTAACAATGGATTAATCAGGAATATCGGTTTATTTGTAATAGTCTGGAATATTATCAGGTATATTCCGCCTAAGCCTCCGATTATGAATCCTTTCTGAATTATACCGAGAGATTTTCTGAAACCTTCATCCCTTATAATTTTGTAAGATTTATTATAAAGTAAAATTCCGGAAATTAAATAAACTGCAAAAGGTATTATTAAAAATAAAAAACTAATATTTGAATTTGAATATTCTGTTGCTCTGAAAAATATTGCCTGTATAACAGGAAAAAGGAATGCAATGAAATAAATAAAAAATATTTTCATTTTCCTTCTTTTCAGTTCATATCTCCGCGGATATATCAGGAAGAAATGGACAAAAAGGCATTGAAAAATAAGTAACGAAATTACAAAAAATATTGTGCTTGCCTGGTAAAATATTTTATTTGTTAACGAACTTGTCAGGTCTAATGTTATACCAAGCGGAGTCGAACCTGTTAAAATAAGCAGACCCACCGATGCGGAACAGCCAAGGAAAAAGAATNNAAGAATAATTGTGAGGTAGATTCTTTCGGTCTTGAATAGCCAACCATAAAACCAACTAAGAGGAAACCAAAACCGAGCAGCCAAAATATAATATACTGAACATTAAAAAATTTATAAACTTTGATATTAATATTCAAAAGTACACCATTTCTTATAATCGTATAATCCAGATTTTCATTACGGAACCTGTTGAGGATTTTCATCGCATCAACACCGTTCGTAAACTTTTCTCCGTTTATAGCGATTAATATATCATTGTCTTTAATTCCAGCCTGGTCAGCAACTCCGCCCGGAATAATTTGTGTAATAATCAGGGAGCCATCATTTTTCGGATTGTTGACCCACAGACAATCATCAGTAGTCATTCTTTCCGCAAACATATTATTGTAGAAAGAGAATAAATTTATGCTTAGAAAAAACAATACGATGAATATAAATATTACTCTAAGTGTATTTTCATTATATTTTTTAAATATTTTTACCATAGCATTTTTATTAATATTCTACCTTAACTACTACTACGGAAATATCATCATTTTGTTCTGTTTCATTCCTGAAATCATTTACGGATTCAATTAACCGTGTATGAATAATCTGTGCGTTTTCCTGCTTTGTATTATTTATAAGTGTAAAGATTCTGTCCATCCCATACTCTTCACGATGTTCATTCATTGCTTCGTTAAGACCATCCGTATAGAAAAGGAACATACTGTTNNTCCTTCGAGGTTATTTTCAAAAACAATTTCATTCTCCAGTCCGAGACCAATGCCTTTGCTTTGAATAATATTTAATTTCCCGTTATTGGAAAAAATTACAGGATTATGACCTGCCCTCGATATTTTAACTTTATTCTCATTTAAATCGAACAAAGCGAGCACCATAGTTACGAATGAGCCTTTTTCAAATTTTTGATAAACCTGTTTATTAACTTCTATAAGAATATCTTTAGGATTTTTAAAAATTTTCGAAGCGAATCTGATGATTGCCTGAACTTTTGCCATATATAACGCTGCGGGAATTCCATTCCCGGACACGTCTGCAATAATTAATAAAAGGCGTTTATCATCGAGTTTAACAAAATGATAAAAGTCGCCTCCAATCATTCTCGCAGGATATGTTGAGCCGCTGATATCAAGACCTTCAATTTTGATATGTTCTTTAGGAAGCAATCCCATCTGAATGTTCTTAGCAATCTGAAGTTCCTCTTCAATCATTTTCTTATTCAGTTCTTCGAGTTTTAATCTTGTGTTCTCAAACATAACGGAAGTCTGGGAAACAAGTGTCCTTAATAAGTCTACGTCTTCATCGGAGAAAGTTTTATTATTCGGTTTTTCGCCAAAATTGATTGACCCGATAAATTTATCCTTAACGAATATGGGGACGGATAAAACAATATTTTCTTTTTGAATAAATTCGTTATAATTATAAGGAAGGTCAAGCTCAGCAAGATTTACTCCATATAAAAAAACAGGAGAATTATTATTTTCAAAAAGATATTTAAAAACTTCTTTGCGCAGTAAATGTGTTTCTTCCGGCTCTGTTCTTTTCGTTCCTCTCTTTGCCTTTATCAGTTTCTCATATTCCTCGTCGAATACATAAATACTGACATCGCTCAGACCCATTGTATCTTTTAAAGTGGAATCGAGTTTATAAATTGCCTCCTGCAAATTATTAATATAAGGTAAATCTGTCGAAAATTTCAGAAGAGCTTTCCTGTAATTATACCGGTCCCGGTAGAATTTTTTGTCAACAAAATTTTTAGTGCCTTTGTTTACAAAATTAAATGTAATAATAAAAATGTACATCAAAGCTATGTACAGCAAAAGCTTATTTCCCTGAAACTCTACGAGGAAATATGATTCAAGAAAATATGCAAACAGAAGATAACATCCTGCTATAAACGTAGATACGATTCCAAATACAATTCCTTTTTTAACAATAAACTCCGTATCTAGAATCCTGTATTTAATAATTGAATATCCGAATGAAACAGGGATAGCAAGAACAAGCACGGCAGGCAATCTCAGGTAATAGCTCATGTTGGCTGATTGTGAAGATGAGATTGGAGTAAAGACGAAAAAGTAATAAAAAATTCCGACTCCGCCTAAAATCAAACCGTATAAAATTATTCTCAGATGTTTTTTTAATCTTGCATCTCTGATATTCAAATAAGACCTGATGAAAAGATAAATCCCGATTATTACGAGAATAATCGGAGAGAACGAAATAAATTGTAACAGAAAGATATTTAAATTTGACTGCAAATTGTTTCCGAAAATCGTCAAAAGTGCTGTAATTAATATAGGATATAAATAAACAGACCATAAAACTATTTTCCTGTGTTTTAAATTATATTCTTTCGGGTAAATCAAAAAGAAATGTACGAACAGTGAATAAAAAACAGCAAGCCCGATATTAAAATTTATATATAAGAAATTATCTGTTCCTGCATATCGCCAGACTCCGCCGTAAATTATCAAACCAAGGCATGCTGAGCATCCGAGCAGGAAAAAAATCTGTGAAATAAATTCTTTTGGTCTTGAATAACCGACTAAGAACCCGTTAATTAGAAATCCGAATCCGAGCGCAGTGAAAATGAAAAAGATAAGATGAAAGTATTTATAAACATTTACTTTTGTATCGAAAATAATAGTGCCTCTTTGGACTGAGTAAATGGCGGATNNCTGATCTATTAAATGTTGTAAATCTTCATAATTTCCGATTTCGTTTGCGTTAACTGCAATGATGATATCACCGGGTTTTATGCCGCTCAAATCGGCAGCATCTCCGGATTTAACAAACGCAACTTTTGCACCTTTGCCGGGATAATTATAATCGAGAATAGTGCCATCTATAGTCAGCCTCTCTGTAAAAGCGGCTTTTATTAGAGGGATTCCCGTCAATATTCCGCAATAAAGTGCTATTAATACAAAAATAAACCTTAATGTCTGCTCGGAAAATTTATTTAACACTTTCAAATATTAAATCTTTTATTTTTATGTACGTAATTCCAATTTAATTGTTTTGATAATTACATGAAAAAATAATTATAATTCATACCCGATTGAAAAGTAAAATGTATAAGGTCCGAACATAAATGAATCATTTTTCAAACCCTTATTTATGATAAAGCTTCTTCCTCCCNNCTTTTCCAATAGGTGTATCAAATGAAACTGAAAGCCCGAGGCCGTGTCTTAAGTCTTTAAATCTTATATCGTCAGCATTTTCCCACATTTGTCCGAGGTCATATCTTGCTGAAACATAGGTGTCGAAAAATAACCTTACCGGTAACATATATCTGTATTCAAGAGAAGCCGTTAAAACCTGCCTACCTCTTAATTCATCTTCAAACATTCCGTAAAAAGAATTTTCACCTCCGAGTGAAAATTGCTCCATCAATGGAGTTGTTTTATCTGCGAATCCGAAAATAAACCTCGGGCGAATTACATTCATAGCACCCAGAGAAAGATATTGTTCAAGACTGAAAACTAATTTTGTATATGATACATTTCCAAGCATCAAATTCTGAGAACTTTCATAAGAGTAATTTATATTGCTTCCCTTCGTCGGAAAAGGATATTTATCCTGCGTATCGATTTTCCCGCCGAATTTGATTTTAAATATTTTTGCATCGTTATCCTCGGGAATATTTCCGGATAATGATTCTCTGAATAAATGTTCGAGTGAAATTTGAGAATAAATTGTTCCAATTCTTTCAACCTGCGTTCCTAACAAAAACGAGCCTCCATAACTATAATCTCTGAATTCGCCAAGTTGGGTTCTGTAATATTTATTATTTACAAAATCTTTATCCTGGCTGTAATTATATATATTCCTGAACTTATAAAATCCTGTAAAGTTATATGTAAAAAAAGTATTGAAAAATCTGTTTGATTTTAATTCTGCACTGATTTCACGGTTACGAAGACCTCCGCTGAATGTAATGCCGAATTCATTATTTGTTCCCAAAAGGCTTTCATTTCTTAAATCTACAAGAATCTGAAAGTTCCTTTCATTATCCGCTCTCAAACCAAATCTTAAATTTCTTGAACTTTTTTCAGTGACGTGAATGTACAAATCCGGTCTTTCAGAATTTTTTCCATAATCAATATCAAAACTTAACTGCTGAAATAAATTTGTACTGAAAATATTCTGCAAACTTTCTTCGAGGTTATCTTTATAAACTGCTTTGTTATCCGTCAGGACTATTTCTCTTAAAATAACATTATCTAAAGTTTTTTTATTTCCGACCAAAATGATTTTATTAATTCTTCCGTCTGAAACATTTATTTCAATATTATTCGTTTCGTAATTATATCTGAATTTTCTGATGTCCGCAGCAGAAAGCTCTTCATCCTTTATATCATCTAATAATTCAAGATAAAATTTATATAAATCTTTATAATTTATTACTTTCCCTTTGTTTTTATTTAAATAATTTGAAATAGAACTGTCCAATAAATTACCCAGGTTGTTAACTTCCACGCCTTCTAAGACCGGATTATTCTGAAACTCATATATTAACTTAAGCCCGTTCTCATCCCTTTTTACAACAGCATAAACATTTTCAAAATATCCTAAATCATAAAATATTTTCAATGATTTTTCGATTTGCGTGAACGGAACAAAGTTATCCTGCTGCCTGAGAATTATTGCATTTTTTAATTCAGTTGGAACCAAATCGGAATTGATTATCACTATTGGGTTTATTGCAAAATTTCCCTTGTTATCCGATACAGACATTTCCAGTGAATCTATTTTAGATTTAATATTTTCAATTTGTTCGCTTGTCTTATCATATCCTTTATCAACCATGTTATCGATATGAGAAAAATCAGTTGAGCTGTGATTCCCAATATCGGGAGTAATTACCACGTCTGCCTGAGCAAGTTGTTTTTCGTTAATTTGTTCCATCGTTATTGAAATTATCTGGTCAGCGGTATTGATAGGGTCTTTTAATTCTTCAAATGATTTTAAAGGACTGGTTGAATTTATAGCGATAACAAAATCAGCGCCTAATTTTTTTGCGGGTTCAACGGGAATATTAGCGGTAAGACCACCATCCACGAGTTCTGAACCATTTATCTCAGTAGGGGAATAAAGTAATGGAAATGTAAATGAAGCTTTGATTGATTCTGTAATGTTACCGGAATCAAGCATAACCCTTTTTCCGTTATCAAGGTTTGTTGCGACTGCAATAAAAGGAATTTTTAAATCGTAAAAGTTTTTTAATGGTCTGAATTTAGCGTTAAGCAATAGTACATTTAAAATTTGCGTGATTTGATTTCCGCTTGAAAGAGAAGTCGGTAAAACCGGTTTTAAACCATCGAGTGAAACTGTAAATAATCCTTTATCCAGAGTTTTTTTCTGTTCCAAAAAAAGGAATTCCCTCTGATATTTTTCGGAGAAGCTCAGTTTGCTTTTCCAGTCGATAGATTTTGTAATGCTGTCCAGTTCATCCGTAGAATAACCTGATGAATACAATCCCCCGACAATTGCACCTATGCTGGTACCGACTATCATATCAGGAACAATATTATTTTCTTCGAGAGATTTCAAAACGCCAATCTGGGATAATCCTCTTGCACCTCCGCCGCTCAATGCCAGCGCAACTTTTTTCTTGTTATAAAATTTTGGAAAGATATTAAAATTATTTGTATCGAGATTAACTTTAGTGTGTAAATTTAAATTAATTATGCTTGCAGAACTATCTGTAGTAACCTGTGCAAATGCTGACGCTGAAAATGCCAAAAAAATAAAGAATAATATTTTAAATAAAAATTTGTTCAATTTATTCTGTTAATAATTTTCCTGTGTTAATTTTTTTAATACTAAATCCCAATGCGTAAATCAGTAATCCGATAAGAAGCCCCGGATACATTGGTTCAATTCCAAAGAAGTATTCTGGATTTCGCCCGAAAATACTTAAACTACCAAATATGAATGAAGTAAATGAAAATAAAAATGAAACAATCATTGCCCAAAAAATGTAAGATTTGTCTATTGTCAGCTTTTTTGAATAAGATGATAATAAACCAATCAGAAGTGCGGGAATTGTAATTGTCCCGATTGTGTACCAAATCTGTACAACCGATGGAATTAAAACCGCAATTAAGAAAGAAACTATGGAAGTAATTAAAATTCCGAGTTGTGTGTATTTATTTTTATCATCTTTAATATTTTTTAATCTGCAAATTATGTCTTTTCCAAGAGTGGTTGCGGAAATAAATAAAAGTGAATGGAGTGTTGACATAATTGTTGCAATCATTCCGAGAAAAAAGAATCCCTTTGCCACTGAAGGTAGAATATCGTTAGCGAGCAAAGGATAAGACATTGCGGGGTTATCGAGATTTTTTAAATGCAGATATGCATAAAGTCCGGTTGTTGTTGTCATAAAATCAAATATGAACCAGAATATCAATGAGACCAGCACTCCTTTTTTCGCAGTGGCTTCACTTTTTGCAGCGTAACATCTTTGGTGAAATGAAGGGTCAACCAATGCCCATGCGCCTATAAAAAACCATACCATCACGTAAGCGAGCGTATTTCCGCCTGTCAGACTTTTATGTGTTGCAGGTAAACTGCTGCTTAAATATTCAAATCCGCCGAGTTTAAAATAACAGAATGGTAATATAATTCCGAATCCTGCGAACATTATTATAAATTCAAAAACGTTGACGCGAACATCCGCTGTTAATCCGCCTTTAAAAAGATAAATGATTGAAACTACGAGACAAAATATCATTGAAATATTCAGCGACCAGCCGAAAATTACCTGCGTTAAAATTCCGAGCATTAAAATATACGGCGCGGGTGTAACGAGAAAAAAAACAAGAACCGAACCAAGCACGCCGACTTTTCTTCCGTAAGTTAATTCAAGTTTATCGGGAATTGTGAAAAGCTCCGCCTTCCTGACTTTTTTCGCGAGGAACAATGCGAAAATGGTTATGAAAAAATAATAGGGGAATGCGTTCATTATCCAGCTTGAAATTCCGAACCTGTAAGTGAATTCGCCGATTCCAAGAATTCCGCCGTAAAAAGTAGAAACGAGCGTTGCAACAAAAACGGGAAGCGTGAGCCTTCTGCCTGCAACCAAATAATCAAAGTTCGTCGAATCAGTTGCTTTCGTTTTAAATCCGATATATAAAACTACTCCGAAATACAAAAAAATCAAAAAATAATCGTAAATGCTGAATTGTATCATACGTGTCTATAAAAAATGTTTTTTAAATAATAATAAATCGCCTTCTTCGAAATTAATTTTTATTTTATCTGAATTCGAAATATTCAAGGTGCCTTCGCGGACTCCGAATTCGAGCGGTTCTCCGTTCAGCGCATACATTAATCCTTCGGTTTTGATTTTTGTTGCAACGGGAAGAGGCATTAAAGAAACCACTTCGCCTGTTTTATAATCGAATTCAATGGATTGCGGAATGAAAAAGATATCATATTTTTTATCAATGATTTTTAAATCGAGAATTTTATAATATCTTTTCAGAATGCTGAAATTATTTAGTGTGTGGTCTGTTCTTCTGCTCGTAGCTCCGAAAATCACAATATTATTTAATCTGTTTTCAATTGCATACATAAGGCATTTTTCAAAATCAGTTGTATCCTGCTCTTCTATTTTCCTGATTTCGATTTTCTTCTTCTTAAAATATGCTGCAGTCTCTTTTTTAATCGAATCGAGGTCGCCTATAATGATATTCGGAATTATCCCGAGTTTTTTCAATCCGTTCGCCGCACCGTCGGCACAAATTTTATAACAGTGTTCCATCGGGTATTTTTTCAATATTCTGCCCGGCAAATCACCGTTTAAGAAAATCAGAACTTTAGTCTTTTCCATATAAGCATTTTTAGAAAAAATATTATTGTAAATTTTTTGAATATTTTAAATCAAAATAAAACCTTAATATCGTAAAAACAATTTATAACGTAAGTAATGACTTTTTTAAATCCATATGTTTTGTTTGCATTATCTGCGGTAGCAATCCCGATTTTATTACATTTATTTAATCTGAAAAAAGTTAAAAAAGTCGAATTTTCCACACTTATGTTTTTAAAGGAAATTCAGAAATCCAAACTGCGAAAAATTAAACTGAAACAACTTCTTTTGCTTTTCCTCAGGATTTTCCTGATTATATTTCTCGTTTTATCTTTTTCAAATCCCGTAATCAAAGGATATAATTTTGCAAATGCAGATTTCAAAAAATCCGCCGTGATTCTTTTTGATGATTCTTTCAGTATGAATGCACGTGATACGAAAGGAAGTTACTTCGAGCAGTCGAAATCTTATATTGAAAAAATTCTGCAATCTTACAAACCGACAGACAGAGTTTATTTCGTTCCTAATTCTTTCATTGGAATGAAAGATAAATTTCCGCTCGATGCTTTTACAGGAAATATTTATGATTCTATTAAAAATCTGAAGCCTTCTTACATTCCGTTCAGGTTATCAAGAGTTTTAAAATATTCAGACGATTTAATAAGTGCCGACAATTTTCTTCAATACGAAATTTATTTAATTTCCGATTTTCAGAAAATCAATTCGGATAAATCGCCAGATGTGCAGTTTAAGAAATTAAATCAAAATTCGGTTTATATTTATCCCGTTAATGTAAGCACACGCGATGTGCATAATATCTCATTGGAAAATGTTGATATAAAAACAAAGCTTTTGCAGAAAAATAAAAAAATCAATATTACAATCCGTGCGAAAAATTATAATAACAATGCCGCATTAAACAAGCAGGTGAATTTATTTGTAGAAAATGAAAAAGTTACCGAAACCGCTGTTGACATTCCGGCATTTGAAAGCAAGAACATTGATTTTTCATTTCGTGTAAATAAAACCGGAAGCATTACAGGATATGCAGAGTTTGTGCAAAATGATTTCAGTGATGATGAAATAGCGGAAGACAATAAAATTTATTTTTCATTTTATATTCCCGATGTTTTCAATGTAATGCTTGTCGGCGATAATTCTTCGGGAACGAGTTACATTAAAACCGCAATTGAAACGGCGATAAATGCGGATAAAGATTCGTTAAATCCGTCTTATAAAAGATATAATGTTTCGGAATATAATTCCGTCACGAATGATTTGAAAAATTCCGATGTGGTAATTATTTCCGGAAAGAAAATTATTTCTGAAAACGAAAATAATCTGCTTACGGAATTTTTAAACGAAGGAAAAGGGATATTTATTTTTCCCGACAGGAATTCGGATATTAATTCTTATAATTCGCTGTTCACGAAATTGAATTCATTCAGAATTAATAATGTTATGGCGCTTGATGAAGCAACGACAAAAAATTTAAAATTTACGAAAATAGATTTTGAGCATCCGCTTGTATCGGGAATTTTCAAAAACGAAAATCTTTCTATCACTTCGGAATTCAACGTAGAGACGCCTGAGATAAAATCTATTTTTGATATCGCAGTGAATGAAAAATCTTATTCGGTAATGACATTATCAAACGGGAAACCGTTTTTAATAGAATCCGGCTCATCGAACGGGAAAGTTATTATCTGTGCAGTTTCAGCTTTGAATGATATGAGTGATTTTCCTTTGAAATCACTATTTGCCCCAATTGTGATTCGCGGAATAGAATATTTAAGCAATATAAACACCGGGAGAAGTTCGAATGTAACGGGAACGAATAATTTAATTTTTGTAAAAGGTTTGAAAGATATAACGGAAGTTATTTTGCCCGACGGCAAAAAAATTCCTTTTAAATTAAATTTAGCTGCGTCAAAGCAAAATAATTTTTTCGATGCGATTTTATTTCCTTATAATTCTTATTCATCTGAAATCGGGAAATATTCTTTCCGCAATTCAGACGGAAATTCTTCATATTCATTTGTATTAAATTTTGATACGCTCGAATGCAAAATGCAGAGGGCGGATAAAAAAGAAATCATGGATTATTTCAATGAACTCGATATGAAAAATGTTAAATACATAAATAATCCGTCGGCAATAAAAGAAGAAATATCAGAAAACCGCAACGGCTCCGAACTCTGGAAATATTGCCTTATAATCGCATTACTATTCTTAGCCGCCGAAATGTATTATTCCAAAAAGCTGGAGAAGAGCTAAGAATTAACGATTTGCACATAGGACTTTTGTCATTCCAGCGAAAGTCGCTTTTTGCTTTTGATCCCGATGTTTTTTATCGGGACTGGAATCCAGGAAATTTTATTGGTTATTTAATTTTCAATTTCGATTTAAATTTCTTAAATTCACTTAAGCAATACAAGAAATAATTTATATTATATCATAATGCATAAAACAATATTCATATCAATAATATTTATTTCATTATTCGCACTCTCCTGCGCCTCGCATAACACAAAATATGATAATCCTGCAACGTGGAATCATTTTAATATTTATGCACACACTGAAGATGCTCCGATTTTTAAACAACTTCAAATTGATTTAGGAATTTCTCCTTTAATGGAATCATACCTGCTGACGGTAGATTTAAGAAATCTTCAAAACGAATTCGTAATTTTGGGCGGCGAAAATAATTCGGGCTCGAAAACCTTTTCGTGGAGCACGTTAAGTAAAAATGTACAGGATGGATTATTAAAATACACCGGCTCGAACAAGGAAAAATTGTAATATCCCTTTTTTGTTGGATGTTTAGAAGCATTAATTACGACAAGTTGTAATTAAAGAAAGAAGAAACTTATTTGAATAACTCCGAAGGAGTGACATTATTAATATTAGTCAATTTATTAAAATTTAAATTAGTATTATTTGTAAACATATTTTAAGTTTCTTAAAAGATAAAAATTTAAATCCACAGCGATTGGATTTAAATTTATAAAAGAAAAATCTACATCTAAAATAATCACATGTAATTCCCGCGTTTTAAAATTTAAATTTATCGAATCCGGATTTAAATCTTTTTTATTCCGATGTAAATCAGAAATATTTAGATGTAAATCGAAAATATTCGGATATACGCCGGAATGTTTCGGATGTACGTCAGAATTTCTCAGATGTACATCCAAATGTCTCAGATGTACATCCAGGCTCAAAGATGTACGCCGGAATGTTTTAGATGTACGCCGGAATGTTCCGGATGTATGTCAGAATGTTTCAGATGTACATCCAAATGTCTCAGATGTACATCCAGGCTCATAGATGTACGCCGGAATGTTTCAGATGTACGCCGGAATGTTTCAGATGTACATCAGAATAATAATAATGTGCAAAAATACGCCAAAAACGCATTTTTTGACTTTGCGAGCGTTACTTTGCGAACTTTGCGAGTTTTTTTTGCGAACTTTGCGTTTAAGGCTTTTTAAGCACATTCCAATATATATTTGCAAAGCCATTAAGATAACTATAAATATATTACTTGATTTTACAAACGGAAATCGTGAAATTTCAATAACGAATATACTTGCAATCTCGTCTAAAATTCGTTAGCTCCAAAAAAGTAACATTTTTATAAATTTGCAAAATGTTATACTATTTACTTAATGTCTAAAAAGTACAACGATATATTAATAAATCGCAGACTCATCAAGAATTCGCTTCGCTCAGTTTTGTTTTTGCTCTCGCTCTTAATTGTCCATTGTACATTGAACATTGAAAATTGTAATGGGCAGTGGTATCAAATCAATTTGCCCGTTTCAGGTTCGGTAAATCAAATACAATTTATAAATTCTAATACCGGATGGATAAACGTTTTACAATCCAGTTATTTATTTAATTTACTTAGGACAACAAATGCAGGTATAAACTGGCAATCTGTTTATTCCGATTCAGCAAAAGTCTCATCATTCCAATTTATTAATGATACTCTCGGATATGCTATGGGTTATCAAGCTGGGAATACGACATTATCGAAAACTACTAATAGCGGATTTAACTGGATTATAATGCAATCTTCCGGCGCTCTTGACGGAGGAGGTTTTTATATGGTAAATGCGGATACCGGATGGGTAAATTCATTTAGTTATCCTTCTCATTATACTTTCAGAACTACGAATGGATTTCAGACAATAGAGAATATCTGTAATGGTCCTGGAGGAGTTCCGGCTACTTTATATTTCTTTAAAGAAAAATTTAACGGAGAATATTGCGGATATATGTCCGGAAATGGTTATCTCTGGAAAACCACAAACAGTGGGTTTAACTGGACGCAAATAAATCCAAACGGAACATTATATGGTTACAGTTTTCTAAACAAAGATACCGGCTGGGTTAATATGGAATTTCAAAATAGCAAGATTTATAAAACAATTAATGGGGGATTAAATTGGACATTACAATTTAGTTATACAAATCTATATGGTATTGGAAATGTTTTTGCAGTTAGTAATATTAGAATTTGGAGCGGAACAGACGGATATTATGTTTTAGCGAGTAGTAATGGTGGTTCTGTTTGGGGAAAACAGACAAGTCCTTTATATGCAAATTTCTATATATATATGTATGATACTTCTTTAGGTTTTACCTGGGCTGGTTCTCAGATATTAAAAACCACAAATGGTGGCGGAATAATTATTTCTGTTAAATTAATTTCAGAAAATATACCTGGTGAATTTAAACTATTTCAAAACTATCCGAATCCGTTTAATCCGGTGACGAAAATAAAGTTTGATATTCCTGCTCTTGGTTCCCCCCTTGGAAGGGGGGCAGGGGGGATGACGGTTCTTAAAGTCTATGACATNNGAACGCACATTCGGGGATGACAAAGTTGTGTTGAAAGTCTATGACATACTCGGGAAAGAAATTGAAACATTGGTCAATGAGAAATTACAACCCGAAACGTATGAAGTGACATTCAACGCATCGCAATATCCCAGCGGAGTTTATTTTTATAGGTTGCAAGTGGGGGATTATAATGAATCGAAAAGAATGGTATTAATTAAATAAATTTCGTTGTTGGCGTCGCCAAAAAACGACTAACACCAACAACGGCATAATAAATTTTGTTGTTGGTGACGCCAAAAAACGGCTAACACCAACAACGGCATAAAAATAAATTTCTAATAATTAAAAAAATTATTATGAAAAAAATAATATTGATTTTTGGTTTACTACTAATTTATAGCAATATCTATTCACAATGGATACAGACCAATGGACCTAAAGGCTGTACAGTAATTTGTTTTGCAAAAAATAGCTCTAATATTTTTGCCGGCACTGATGTAGGTATATACTTAAGCACTGATAATGGTTTTAGCTGGTCAAATAAAGGATTTAGCAATCAAGGGGTATCATCTTGTACAACGTTTGGACAATACGTATTTATCGGAACTTCAGATAGTGGAATATGCAAGAGCTCAAATAATGGAACTAATTGGATTAAAGTTAACTATGGGATTGAGAATTACGATGAATGCACCTCATTTGCAGCAATCGGAACAATATTATTTGCAGGTATGTCATCGGGTGGAGTATATTCTACTACAAATAATGGTGCAAACTGGATATACAAAGGATTATATGCTATCAAGGATCTTGTAGTATCAGGGACAAATATATATGCTAATTCGTTTGCAAGTGGTTTAAACTTGAGTACGGATTATGGAAATAATTGGGATTCAATTAATACAGGATTAAATAATGCAACCATAACATCACTTGCTGCTCAGGGAACAAATGTTTATGCAGGAACAGCAGGAAATGGAATTTATCTGACCACAAATAATGGAGCTTTATGGCAAAATATTGGATTATCAAATTATAATATAACTGCAATGACTATTTCAAATCAAAATTTATATGCTTGTACTTATGAGAATGGTATTTTTGTAAGTTCAAATAATGGTTTAAACTGGAATACATTGAATAGTAATTTAGGTGTAAATGCTATCAAGTCCATATTGTGTTCAGACAATAATATATTTGTAGGTTCTTATTTTAATGGAATATTCTTAAGCTCGAACAATGGTAATAACTGGTCTTACGTTTTTAATGGATATTTTGGAGCGGAAGTTTTAACCATGCTATCTTCAGGAAATAATTTTTATGCCGGAACCGTATATTACGGGATGTATTTAAGTACCAACAATGGTATGGATTGGACACCTAAAAACTTTGGAATTGCCGGGACACAGGTATATTCTCTCATTACTGCCGGACAAAATTTATTTGCAGGAACGTATTATGGCGTGTATTTAAGTACTAACAATGGTACAAGTTGGTTGAGCAGAGGTTTGCAAGGTAAATATATAAATACACTTGCATTTTCAGGAGGTAAGTTAATTGCAGGTACAAATTATAGTGGCGTTTATATAAGCCCGGATAACGGATTAAATTGGACTGATTCCGCTTTAGCGGGAGAAGCGGTAAATCAATTTGTAGTTTCAGGTTCAAATATATATGCTGCAACAGATAATGAGGGTATTTTATTAAGTACGAATAACGGTTTTAACTGGCAAAGTTTAGGATTGACTAATGCTAATCCGGTTTATACAATCGCTGTTTCGGGTTCTTATATATATGCAGGTTCATATGCCGGAATCGGGGTTCACCTGAGCACAAATAATGGATTAAACTGGATTGAAGTAAATAACGGTATAACTAATAAATCGATTCGCTCACTTGCAATATCAGGGCAATATGTATTTGCCGGAAGTATGAATGGGATTTTTCTTACTTCAAACAATGGTTTAAACTGGATATCTAAAAATCAGGGATTTACCGGTTCTTTTACTTCCGTTTATTCTATATTAATTTTAAATGATTACATATATGCAGGGACTCAGAATTCTGTATGGAAACGCCTGTTCTCAGATATAATAGATGTAAAAAATATAAATGAAAGTATTCCGGATAAATATTCCCTTTATCAAAATTATCCGAATCCGTTNNTCCTCGGAAAAGAAATTGAAACATTGGTCAATGAGAAATTACAACCCGGAACGTATGAAGTAACATTCAACGCATCGCAATACCCCAGCGGGGTTTATTTTTATAGATTGCAAGTCGGGGATTATAATGAAACTAAAAGAATGCTTTTAATTAAATAAATTTCGTCGTTGGTGGCGCCAAAGAACGGCTAACACCAACAACGGCATAAAAAATTAATTTTGTTAAAATAAAATTTTCAATAATGAAAAAATCATTACTTGTTTTTTATTTTCTTTTTAATAACCTTCTTTTTTTCATTTTTCAGTGGGAGCAGCCCCTTTGATCCTCCGATAATGGGTTTTTTTAT